>JAHBAL020000278.1 GCA_018500105.2 Anaerolineae bacterium | reverse complement strand
ATCCACCCAATCTTCATCATTGGGTCGCCATTGACGGGTGTGAATAACGCGACTGACTACCGGCAACCCATCGCCGCCCTGAATAAACACGGCTTGCGCTCGCAATTCGCGCCCGCCGGTGCTGTCGCGGGTGGCGGGGGGCATGACTGGCCCCTGATAACGCAGTCGCACACTCAGCCGCAGCGGCTGGCCTTCCACAATACTTTGGCTGCTACTGCGCACTGCTGTCACTTGCCAGCCGCCGCCCAAGTCGTGGGTCGCACTATCGGCAAGATGCGTCGCCAGCAACGGCGCGGCGTGGCGTTGCCATACCGTCATCGGCGAACCCCAAAATCGCGTATCTTCAAACGTGGCAACGGGCCGATACAGACGCTGAAACCACGCCTCTTGTTGTGGGTTGTGGGTGTAAATTGAGTTGATATTGGTCAGAGCGACATAATCGGGTTGCTCGGACAACAAACCGCGCAAAAAATCGCCATGCCGGATGCTGTCACGATATTGCGGATGAGTGAGGCCGAGAAAATCAACCGCGTGGCGTTGGGCGTAATAGCTCATCACGCCTAGCTCGGTAACGCCAAGGGTGGCGGTGGTTGGCGTATTGGCACGCAGCCATTCGCCCACCTGCCGATAAATATCAACTTTGGTTTCGGGCAACACTTTGGCAGCAAGTTGGGCTTGGCCGTCTTGGCTGGGCGGCGGCGGTGTGCCCCCGCGCAACACACCAATGATGGCGAGATCAACCACCAGCAGCAAAACGCAATTGAGCAAAAAGACAGCGCGGCGCAGCCACTGGCCGGGCGCAGCCAACACTTGCGCCAATCGTGGCTGCGGGCGACTGCGCGTCACCATCATGCCGACCAACACGGTCAGGCCGGGCACGATGGGCGCATAATACCATACATAGGGCGCAACCCCCAACACGGTATAGCCAGCAAAATGGGCCAGCGCCCACAAAATAATCGCCGCCAAGCCGCCTTGGGTTTGCCAAAATTGCACCAGCGACCAGCCCAGTTGCGCCGCCCAATCGCGCTTGTTGCGGCGAAAAAGCAGCACCAAGCCGCGAATGAGGGTTTGCAAGGCGAGCGCCAAAGCGAGGCCGATAAGCACGCTAAAGAAAAAGCGCGATTGTTCGCGGTAGGCCCGCACCAACATTAGCGCCCCTTCGGGATAGTGGGTGAAGGGGTAAAAGCCGGTCAGCCCTGCCGCTGCCTGTGCGGTTTTGGTTGCAAGTGTGGTGGGAATGGGGGAGCCGAATTGGGCCGTCAGCCACACAGCCAACGGTGCGTAGATGCTGAGCGCCGCCGCCACGAGCCACAGCAAGGGCGATAAATCGCGCAAACGCAGTTCGCGCAAGTCGCCGGTCAGGCGCGGGGGCCGCTCGACGACCAAATTTTTGCGCAACCAAGGCAGCAGCCCACGTTGGCGGCGCTGGCTCGGCGTGGTTTGGGGGATTGTATTTGGGTCGGCGACAGGACGTGGCGATGGCAAAAGGCGCATGAGTAGGGTGAAACCGACCACCATCAACAACAAAACGCCATCGCCACGCAGCCCCATTGCCACACCACACAGCGCCCCCGCCAGCAAAACCCCGCCGCGTTGCCAGCGCAGCCCCAGCGCCCACACGGCCCAAATTGCAACTGCGATAAAGAGCGGTGTCTCGAACCCCATTGTTAGCCACAGCAGCGGAAAAAGCAGCAAGGCCAGCCCGCTAGAAAACCCGACGAAGGGGCGCTTTTGTTGCTGGCCCAAAGCATATAAACCAAACGCCGCCGCCAATATTGCCGCAACGCTGAGCCAATAGCTGGCACTGGGCAGATCGGCCCCCAACCAACGCGGCAGGCTGAGCAGCAGCGCGTAGAGCGGCGTGGTGGTGAGCAGGGTCGGGTTGGCGCTGTGCGGGTTAAAGACGAAGCCGTTGCCAGTGGCGAGGTTTTCGGCGTAGCGATAGGTGATGAAGGGGTCGTCGAAACGCAGCCCGCGCATGGCGCTGGCAAGGCCAAGGCCGAGCACGATGTAGGTGAGGCCAGCGGCGATGCTGGCGACAGTGTCGCGGGGGGATCGGGTTGTGCGCACGGTAGGCATTTTAAACGTTAGGCCAACGTGCGGCTATTCACAATCACTGTCTACGCAAATCACTCTATTGGTAATGGAGTGATTTGCACTAATGATTCTATTGGTAATGGAGTGATTAATACCACTCATTCTATTGGCAATGGAGTGATTTAAGGCGTTGCGCCTCAAAATAGAGGGGTAAAATTTAGGCCGAAGGGGGTTTATACCCGTCCCTAGTTGCCCGGCGGACACATTCGTCGCAGACAAACACTATCAGGCTTATCGGCAAAGTCCTTGGGGCTTTTTGATAGAAGAAAGGTGTCCAACTTTTATAAGCAGCCTTAAATAATATGTCTGAATTGGCGTTTATTGTTCCATTGCAGTTAATTTGAAATTAATCTTGAAACTCAACTTTGATATCCTACTCGGTAATCTTGTTAAACGTACTACATCTAATACAGGAGTTGTAATAGAAAAGTATATTGTGCGACAGGCGCATCTTGATTTGTATCGAAATCAATTAATAGATTGCATAAAAAATTATCATACGGCCTACAACTATATCGATGAGTTAACCAATCTTGGTTTTTTTAAAACTGCTCAAGCACTTTATAACTTAACAACTCATATTCCTGTTCTTCAATCATTGAAGAACTCCGAAGAGAATTTTATTAAAGGAGATTTCGGTGAAATTATTGGCAATGAATATGCACGCCAAAAATTGAATTACACAACATACCCTTTTGCAAAGTTATTAAATCCAAATCCCGATATTCCTGCACATGGATTAGATGTAATCGGAATTAATATACAACCAGTTCCTAGGTTATTAGTTGGCGAGGCAAAATTTTACAAGCAAGTTACTAACGATTTAGTTAAAAAAGTTTGTGAAGGTTTAGCACAACCTACGCAAGCCAATGCATCTTTGGGAAAAAAATTAGGTCATATTAGGTTACAGATGAAATTGCAAGGTGATAATCATGAATTGCAAATTTTTGATCAATGTTCTACAAACTTAACACAACGCCTTTTGTTTTTTTGTTGTTGTAGCACCTCAGACTGTCCTCCAAGTTTATTAAACTGGCTTGAAGCTCAAACACACAACCTTGGCATGAAGAATTTGACTTGTGTTTATATTTATTTTGACTTAGCACAAGACCCAGATGAATGGATTCGTAATTTATATGAAGAGGTAAGGAATGAACAGCAGCCACTTTTATAGTATTCTCTTCCCCATAGTTTTGCAAGTGGAGTCATTTCCCGCTTTTTCGCAGCTAACCCCAAACGATAAAGATACACTTAAAATTAAAGCACTTGCATTTAGTACACATGCCAAGCCAGAACAGCAAATTGATGTTGCAATTGCCCTATATTTAGCAGATCATTTAGTCATGGCTGAACGAGCCGTGATCAAAATCGAAACTGTTGATTTGACTTTGATCGGTCAATGGTTATTGATGTTCTTTAGGCATAATTTTCTAGCCCTAGACAATAAAATAGCTGAGATTCAAAGTGATTTGAGCTACACCGATGCCAATATTGCCGAGCAAATTCAAAATCTACTTATCACAGAAGATCAAGCTATTGACCGTATCGTCGAACGATGTTTGGCAGAGAGTTTTAAAAAATTATTGGCGTGTGGTAGAACCGGTGAAAAAACACTCTTTGATGAATGTGACAGCAAGTTGTTGGATGTTTTAAAGTTTGTTTTAAAATCACATCGGTCTGATCTAGTATTTCGGCTAAGTGCAGTGCGACGCATGATGTATCGCCATTATCAACATCAATGGTGGGTAAGTCTTCAAAATTTCATTAGCAATGAAACTGATAAACTAAAAGTCACACAATTTATTAATAAAAAAATTGATTTAAATCGGTATGAATTATGGCCTTCACAAATTCAAACGATCTCGCTTATAAATGCGCCGTACCGAGATGGTTTTGTTGTATGTTTGCCCCCCAGCTCTGGTAAGACCACAGTTGCCGAAATGACAATTTTGCGGTTTTTAATGGATTATCCTGCTGATAATTCATTATGTGTTTATGTTGCACCATTACGGGTGTTGGCGCAAGAAGTTGAAGAAAACTTACGTAATATATTTGGCAGTCATATTGCTTCGCGATTTTATTCAGATTGGGGGCTGGATTATTTTGATGATGATGTAGTGGCTAAGGCTCGTGTTTTAGTGTGTACCCCAGAAAAATTAGATGCATTGATAAGACAATCTCCAGATATGCTCAAGCTGTTACGACTAGTAATTTTTGATGAGGGGCATAAAATAGGCGAAAAAGGGGATCGTGGAATTTTGTATAGACGCTTAGTCGAGCGATTAGTGTATAGGCTTGAGATATGTAAAGATTTACAAGGCAAAAAATATGGACGTACGATCATGCTTTCTGGTGTTATCCCTGACCAAAATCAGGTGCATGAACTTGCTAAATTGATATCTGGGAATAGTATGAATTGCGCATCTGGCGGTTGGCGACCTCTTGACCCCCCAGTTATCGAGAAATTTTACTGGGATGATCGCAAGAAAAGATTTTCCCCACGAACCAAATGGAATATCAGCACACAAGAGTTTGAGAGTCAGCCGTCTTATATGATCAATTCGTTTCCTGCTCAATGCAACTCATTTGGGCTGCAACCGCGCGAACTTGCAATTCTTCAACTTGCAATTGAATCGACCAATGATGGAGCAGTTTTAATCTTCGCACCGAGTAAACAATGGATGGAAAGTAAGAGTGGTAGAAAATATCAAGATGCCCTTGCGTGTTTGCGGACAGCACGCGATATTTCTTATGATTCAAACCGTAGTTCATTGTGCTATGATCATCCTGACCCAGAAATACAAGAAATTTACGATCTTACAAAGCAGGGGGTCGGTTTCTGTCATGCTGATATTCCCTCTGCACTTAGAGATGAAATCATAAAACTGATCCGTACTGACGGCATTAGGCTTGTTTTTGGGAATACTACACTAGCTGAGGGCGTAAATTTACCGATTAGCCGAATTATTGTTTTAAACTTAAAAATAACAACTCAAAATTTTAGTGAGCCAAATTTTTTGGAACCAACAACATTTTGGAATTTAGTCGGAAGAGTTGGGAGGCCAAACAATAATTCGACATTTTCTCCAGCATCTATTATTTTTGTGGAACCATATGAAAATAATCTAGAAAGCAAACACATCGCTAAGTTGATTCAGAATCAGTCACACCTTGCAATTTCACCTAGCATTAAATTTCTTCTTGAAATTCGGCAGCAATGGGAGAATAGTGGTAAAAGCATTCAAGAATTACTTGAGTCTTTAGCACAAAATGCTTTGATTCCAAATCATTCACCTGACTTAAGTAAGTTTCTAAAAAAACTTGACGGTCATTTTATCGCTTTACTCGAAGAAAACAAATTAATCATCAAACAAGATCAACAAATTGAAAATTTCACGAGTGAGTTGTTTGGACTTATGTCGCATGCAGCTTTTGTACCCGACGCCGACAAAGAATTTATAAAAGAAGCCATCAAAGCCCGTGCAAAATATGTTGTCAACAAATTGCCTGCATTAGCACGGAAAGCTCGTTATACATCAGGTTTATCTCCAGAAAGCATTGAGATACTAGAAAAAAATAAAAGCCAAATTTTAGATTTGTTAAATATTGACACGGAAATCGCAGCACAAGATATGATTGGCCTTGCCAATAAAATCACTAAGCTCACATTATTTTGTCGTGATTTGCCAGATTGCAAATTCAAAGTTCGCACAAAAAATATTGGTAAAGAACCTGTTAAATTGAATTTGCAAGCTCTATCTGATTTTCTGAACAGTTGGCTTATTGGAGAAAACCAAGCTCAAGTAGTTAGTAAATTTAATCAAATTTATAAAAAAACTACCGCAAAACCAGTTTACTTTGAGGATTACCAAGATTCTATGCTTGAGCAAGTATTTCCTTTTGTAGTTAGCATGTTGATTCGCTATATGAAGGTTGATTGTGAAGCGAATAGTATTGCTTTGAGCGCCAGCTTAGATATGATCCCTAGCTTTATTCGTATTGGAAGTATTTCTCGTATTGTGTGTGCATTGAAGTTTTTGATGCCACATTTACAACGCGATAACCTTAATAATTTATCTCAAATTGTTGGGTCAAAAATCTCTACCGAAGAATGGCACTCAACAACAACACCACAAGATTATGGTTTTTTGGCGTTATCTAAATTATCAGAAAGTGAACTTTCTCAATGCGGGTTTACCTCATGGCAGCTTGACATAATGGTGAAAAAACAAGAAGAGTATGAAGCAATAAAAGATTCTGAGGCCCCAGAATTTTCAGAAATATTTTGACTGACAGCTTTAATGACTCGCACAACCTTGAACATCAACAGACATCATAAGATTAGCGCCTACACGGAATTTTATTTCACCACCAAGCACACAATAAACTCAAAGATTTATCTATAAAATGTAACACATCAAGCAATATATTTTGGGATTGAGAGTGCATATAAACTTACAAAAGAAAGAATATCAAGGCTTTAACCAGCAAGCAACACAGATGCGCTTTTACGGGTAGCAGAAGCGTTGATCGGGTGCATAACCGGCTAAAGCCTCGACCTCCGATAGCTTACGCCCCACCTACGACTCCCGATAATGACACCCCACACTCTGCTTATTCTCCCATGCCGCCTGCGCCACAATGACGGCGCAGCGCACCGCATTGCGCAGACCAATGAGGTCGTCGGTCAGGCGGCTGACGCGATAAAAGCGTTCGATCTCACCCTCCAAATGCCGCAATTCGCTCAAGGCGCGGGCGAGGCGATATTTATTGCGCACCAGCCCGACATAATTCCACATCATGTTTTGAATGACGCTCATGTCTTGCGCAATCAAGGCCGGGTCGGGGGCCTCGTCGCCTACGCTTTGCCATACCGGAATTTTAGCTGATAAACCGGCCAAATCCCTTTCCCAATTTTGCATTTTTAATTCTAAATTTTTAATTTCCTCCGCCGCCCGCGCCCCCCACACCAGCCCCTCTAATAAGGAGGTGCTCGCCAAACGATTGCCGCCGTGCAACCCGGTGCAGCTCACTTCGCCCACCGCATACAAATTGTTGATGGTGGTACGACCATGCGCATCTACCCACACCCCACCGCAAAAATAATGCGCCGCTGGGGCCACCGGCACAAGATCGGTGGTCATGTCAATACCATGCGCCTTGCATTCTGCATAAATATTCGGGAAATGCGCCAAAATACGCTCTTTGGCGATATAACTGCGTAGATCGAGATAAACATGCGGCACGCCGCGTTCTAACATTTCGGCATAAATACTGCGGGCCACAAAATCACGCGGGGCCAAATCCTTCCATTTGGCATCATATTTGTCCATAAATGGCACGCCATCGGCATGACACAAACGCCCGCCGTCACCGCGCACGGCCTCGGTGATGAGAAAACGGGGCGCACCTTGTTTGACAAACGAGGTGGGGTGAAACTGCACAAATTCGCAATTGACCACCCGCGCACCGGCCCGATACGCCATTGCCAAACCGTCGCCGCGTGCGCCGCTGGGGTTGGTGGTGTAAAGGAAAATTTGCCCCAGCCCGCCTGTCGCCAAAATGGTGTGTCGCGCCAACACCCGCTTCACCTCGCCACTGGCGCGATCCAGCACATAGGCCCCCACACACGATTGCGGCTGATAAATATCGCGTTTGTTGGTGCTATGGTGCGATGGCGTAATCAGGTCAATGGCGCTATAGCCATTCAACAACGTAATATTGGGTTCGCGCCGCACCGCCTCTAACAGGCTTTTTTCAATTGCGGCGCCGGTGGCATCGGCAGCATGAATAATCCGCGCCATACCGTGCCCGCCTTCGAGCGCCAACGACACCTCACCATCGTGCATGTCAAACGGCACTTTCAATTCATCAATCAAAATTTCCTTAACAAGACGCGGCCCTTCTTCAGACAAAATGCGCACCGCCTGCGGGTTGGTAATGTGCGCTCCAGCACGGTCAATATCTTCGGCCAACAACTCTGGTTTGTCATCGTGGCCCTTGTAAATGATGCCCCCTTGCGCCCAAGCCGTATTGGTATTATGCGGGTCGCGGGCGCGGGTAATCATCGTCACACGCAGCCCGGCTTGCGCCAATTTCAACGCTGCCGTGCCGCCGCCAATGCCGCTGCCGATGATGAGAATGTCGGTTTCAATTAAGTCGTTCATGGTTTTAAAATGAGTGAATGGGTGAATGCGTCAATGCAAGGGCGCAATCTGCAATCCTCAAACGTATGATATCATTGTTGATACTAAATGCCGAATGATGGCAACATGGCAAAAGCGTATCAGGTAAAACAAGTTTTACTTGCAATTGCAAAATTAGAACAAACGGATGATGATTCGAATGGATGAATTAAAACACTATATGTTTCGGGTAACCTGGTCTAATGATGACGATGAATACGTCGGCTTATGCGCCGAATTTCCCAGCCTGAGTTGGCTTGCACCGTCACCGGAGCAAGCGTTAACTGGTATTCGTCAAGTGATCAACGACGTTATCCGCGACTTAGCTGCCAATAATGAACCCATCCCGTCACCACTCTTCAGCCAAAGTTACAGCGGCAAATTTGTTGTTCGTGTGCCACCTGAATTGCATCGCAAATTAGCACTTGAAGCCGCCGAAGCGGGCATCAGCTTAAATCGCATCGCCAACCTTAAATTAAGCAATTAATGCCTCATTCACCTGCGCAACATAGGGCTTGAGATACTGCAAAGTGTCATTAAAAATGGCAATAGCGCGGTCAATGTCGGCCTCGTTCATCGCCGTGGTGGTGCAATATTCGCCCCGCGCCGCCGAATATACGCCGCGATTCATCAACTCGAGGTGCAGCAAATACGGCAAATCGCCCGCTTGGGCAAAGCCCGCCGCCACATCGCCCATATTGTTAATGTCGCCGGTGCGCCAATGCACTTGCACCAATGACCCGACATAGGTCGTGCGTCCACGTATACCAGCCTCGGCAAAGGCATCATCGAAGCCGCGCCCCAAGCGCTCGCCCAAGGCGTTGATGCGGTCAATTTCGGCTTGGCTGAGCAATTTCAGCGATTCCAAGCCCGCCGCCATCGTCACACTGTGCCCATTAAATGTGCCGCTATGCCCAATGCTGTTTTTGCGCGTCGGGTCAAAATTTTGCATAATCTCGCGTTTGCCGCCAAACGCCCCCACCGCAAACCCGCCGCCGATGATCTTGCCCATTGCGGTTAGGTCGGGCAATACGCCCATTCGCGCCTGATACCCGCCTTCGTGCAGCCGCAGCGTCACCACTTCGTCAAATACCAGCAGCACCTTGTGCTTGTCGCACAAATCGCGCAGCCCTTGCAAATAACCCGCGTGGGCCAATGGCAACCCACCCGCATTCGGCACCGGCTCAACAATCAGCGCCGCAATCTCGTGCCCATGCGCCGTCAGCATGGCATCGGTGGCGGGCAAATCGTTGTATGGCACATAAAAAATGTTGCGTCGCAGCCCTTCCGGTATGCCGCGATCCGCATCTGGGTCAGCCGTCGCCGAGGCTAAATCGTGCGAGCCATGATACGAGCCGAGCATTTTGAGCACCCCACTGCGCCCGGTATAGGCCCGTGCCGCCCGCAATGCCATTTGCGTGCCTTCGCTGCCCGATGTGGTAAATCGCAGCGTCTCGACGCTCGGCACACGCGCACAAATCAGTTCGGCCAACTCGACTTGCTTTTGCATGGGGGCGGCAAATACGCCACCGCTCGGCAACACCGCTTGCGCCGCCGCCAAAATTTGCGGGTGGGCGTGCCCATGCACCAGCGAGGTGTAATTCGCCAACAAATCAAAATAGACATTGCCGTCAATATCGGTCAGGCGCGAACCGCTGCCTTCGACCATATAGGCCGGATAGGGCAAATAATACACACCGCTGCGCGTATCGCCGCCGGGCAGCACGCGCTTGGCCCGCTCGGTCATGGCCTGCGATTTTTGAGTTCGCGCAATAAAGCGCTGGATGATTTGATCTCGAATGCTCATTTTTAATTAGAGGCTGTATAAAAACAAAGCTCGTCGGTTTGCAATAAGAAAATTTCTCGCAAAGGACACAAAGAACACGAAGTTGAAATTGAGAAAAATATCCCTTTGTGCCCTTTGTGCGCTTTGTGTTCTTTGTGGTGAAATATTTTTAATGCGCATAAGTCCTATTATGAATGACTTGACCTCAACTGCGTTTAAGCCCAAGCATGGCCCGCGCTTGGGCGGGGGTGGCAATCTCGCGGTTCAGATCGCGGGCAATGCGCACAATGCGCTCGACCGCCTCGGCGTTGCTCTTAAACAATTGCCCCTTTTTGTAATAGATATTGTCCCTGTCTCTTATACACATCT
>JAHBAL020000523.1 GCA_018500105.2 Anaerolineae bacterium | reverse complement strand
GGATGTGTATAAGAGACGGGGGGTCGCGGCATGTCCCGGTGCGGGCCATGCACTATTGCGCCGACCAGCCGCCCGCCGAACCCACGCGAGCCATCGCCAAGGTGCGCTACAAGGCCAAAGAAGCCAGTGGCACACTTTACCCAAACGCTAACGGCTCGGCCCAATTTGAATTTGACGAGCCACAACGCGATGCCACACCCGGCCAAGGGCTGGTGGTTTATGTCGGCGATGAGGTTGTGGGCGGCGGGCTGATTGGCAGAAATGAGTGAATGACTGAATGAGTGATTTGTTCACTCACCCATTCAGTCATTCGCTCATTCACTCATTTACTCATTTACCCAAACAGCGCCTTTGCCAGCGCCAGCCCGCCAAACGCCAAAAACACGCCACCCAAACCGATTTGGCTGATGAGCAAGGCCGTGCCACAGCCCATAAACACAGCAAAAACAATGAGCCAACTCAGCCGCGAGATGCTCTTTTCGATGCGGCGCAAGTCGTTGGTGCTGGCTTGGCTCAGTTGGGCGCGTAGCTCCAATTGCCCGCTTAAGGCGCGTGACAAGACTTGATCGGCTTGGTTGGGCAATTGCAACGTTTGACGCAGCAGCTTAAGCGCCTCATCCAGCACATCTTGCGCGCCGCGTTTGCTCGATTTTTGCGCCATGCCTTGGGCAAACGGTTGAATCTCTTTCCAAGGGTTAAATTTGGGGTCGAGCGCGGTGCTCATGCCGCTTAAAATATTGGCGGCGCGACCCAAATAAAGCATGTTTTGCGGCATTTGAAAAGGCAATGTGCTGAGCAGGTCACGAAATTCAGCCACAAAACTAAACATCTCGTCAAATGACACATTCACCAGATCGGTGGTATTTAGCCCCCAAAATTTGTCAAACAGCATTGAAACAGCTTGCTCGATGCGAAAGAGATCGGCGCCGGGCAAAAACATGCCCATACGTTGGGCCGCCGCCGTCACCCGCCGCGCATCTTTTAGGCTGGTGGCAATAATAATTTCGCGCAGCTCTTTTTCATAGGCTTGGGGAACCGTGCCGACCATGCCAAAATCAATAAACGTCAGGCGAAACGGGCGTGTGCCATCGGCAGGAATCTCAATGTCGAGAGCGGCAGCCTGCGCGACATCGAGCGGCTGAACAAATAGATTGCCCGGATGCGGGTCGGCGTGAAAAAAACCATCGGTAAAAAATTGCTGCAAATATGTATCGAATAATTTGCGGGCCACCGCCACCCTCGAAATATTGGCGCTGGCTAAGCCATCGTAATCGGTAATTTTGATGTCTTCGACATTTTCCAAAACCAATACTCGGCGCGTGGTGAGCGTTTTATACGGTCGCGGAATACGCACTTGGGCATCGTGGACAAAATGATGGGCGAATAATTCGGCGTTTCGCGCCTCTTGTTCATAATCCAGCTCAGCCAAAATGCCATCGCTAAACTCGCGCACCAAATCATCCACATTGGCGCGTTCACGCACCAGCCTATACCATTTGGCCCAGCCCATGATGGTTTTGAGCGAGCGCAAGTCGGTCGCCACAATTTGGTCTAGGTTGGGCCGTTGCACTTTTACAATCACGCGGGTGCTTTTGGAAATGACCGATGAGGCGGGGATGACGGCCTCATTGAGCAAAGCGCGATACGCTTGCCCAAACGAGGCGGCGGCGATGGGGTCGGGTTCAAATTCGGCAAATAATTGGGCAATGGGCTTGCCCAATTCGCGCTCGATGGTTTGAATGACTTGGTCGGTCGGCTCGGCTGGCACAGCATCTTGCAAATCGGTCAACTCAGCAATGACGCTGGGCGGCAAAATATCAACCCGGCTGCTGAGGAATTGCCCGAGCTTAATCCAAACGCCACCCAGATCGAGGGCCAACGCACGAAATTGGCGGGCAAAGCCGATCATACGCCCCAGTCGCCCCTGCGCCACCCGCGTTTGCCCAAGCAAGCGTGACAAAATTAACTCCCAAAAGATGAGGCTGAGAAATAAACGTGCCCCAAACCACAAGGCGCGTTGCGATCTACCGCGAAGATCAGGAAGGACGGAAGGGCTATTTTGGCGCATCGCCAGCAAGTTTAGCTGCCGCTGGTGAATTTTGGGTGAAATTCACCTAACGCAATGCCATTCCTTTTCTGCCACAAATACAATTCATATACTCGTGTGTAAAACTAATTGCCGAGGACTTTCGTAATATATGATGTAATATGTAATGGGGCAAGTTTAACCATTTGGCTGCCAGCGCAGCCGCCCATACTATAACGGATGCCAACAACGGATGTCACGTGAAGCAAGATCAGCTATTTCGTCCAGAAGCGTTACAACAAGCGAGCCGCTCTCTTTTCTCTTATGCGCTCTTTCGGCCCGAAAGCGCCATCGTCATCGCCCTGAGTATTTTGGGTGCAGGTGCGACGGCGCTGGGCGTGCCGTTTGTGCCGGGCACTTGGTGGATGTGGTTGGGCTTTGGCCTCGTCGGCGAGGCTGCCATGATTTGGACGACGCTGAAAGACGAACAATTGCGCCATCGCATCTTGGACGAGATGTTTCGTCAGCAATTTGACCTGAAAAGCATCAGCTTGCCAGAACTGCGGCAAAAATTGGTCAAGGCGCTCGAATACCGCGATTTGTTGGTGCGCGAGATTGGCCGCAAAGACAACGGCGCACTCGATAGCCAATTGCTCGACGTCACCCGTAGCATGGAAGATTGGATTGGGCAAATTTACCGGCTGGCGCAAGCCACCGATGTGTATGCCCGCGACCCAATCATTGCGCGAGACCTTGGCAGCGTGCCCAAAGAACTAGAGCATTTTAAGATGCAGCGCAGCCAAGCCCAAAGCCGGTTGGTGGCCGAAGAACTCGACAAGACCATCGCCATCAAACAGCAACAATGGGAATCGTTGAAAAGCCTGCGCGATACGATGGCGCAGGCCCAAATTCAGCTCGACCACACTTTGGCGGCAATGGGCACGGTGTATATGCAGGCCAAACTGATCGGCACAACCGAAGCCAATTCTGGCCGGGCGCAGCGGTTGCAAGCCGATATGCTTGAACAAGTGCATCAACTCGAAGACACCCGTGCTGCAATGGAAGAGATGCGTAATTTGAAATTGAAAATTTAAAATGAAAAATGGAAAATTAGGGATGCTACAACACGATTGTTCAAAAATCGTTTCGTCATTCCCTCGCAAGAGGGAATCCATAACGTGACAAGCACAAGTTGAGTAGACAGTTTCACCATGTTTTGGGCTCGCATCGTTATGGATCTCCGCGTATGCGGAGATGACGAGCTAAGCGCGATGTTGATTTTGAAACATCGCGGATACCCTGATCCCAATTTTTCATTTTCCATTTGAAATTTTCAATTTCCTAAAACGGAGGCAACATGCAAACAAATAAAACTCGAATCGTCTTTTTTCTGATCGTTGGTTTGGCGCTGATGGTGGTATGCCTCGGCGCAGCCT
>JAHBAL020000342.1 GCA_018500105.2 Anaerolineae bacterium | reverse complement strand
GATATTACGATTTACTATACAAAGACAAAGATTATGTAGGCGAAACCGCTTATATGGTGGGCTTGCTTAAAAAATATGCGCCCAATGCCCACAGTGTGATCGAGCTGGGGTGTGGCACGGGCAAACATGCCGCGTTGTTGGCGGAGCAGGGCTACGCTGTGCATGGCGTGGATGTGAGCCGCGAGATGTTGGCGCAAGCGCACAGCCGCGCCGCCCAATTGCCGCCCGATTTGCAAGCACGGCTGGCGTTTTCGCATGGCGATGTGCGTTCGGTGCGCATCGGGCGCACGGTAGATGCGGCCTTGTCGCTTTTTCATGTGGTGAGCTATCAGACCGGCAACGCCGATATTTTGGCCGAATTTGAGACCGCCGCGACCCATTTACCCGCAGGCGGGGTGTTTTTGTTCGATGTGTGGTATGGCCCAGCCGTGTTGACCGACCGCCCCGCCGTGCGTGTCAAGCGCCTCGAAGATGAGGCCATTCGCGTGGTGCGGCTGGCCGAGCCGCGACTGCGCCCCAACGATTGCTGTGTGGATGTCAATTATCACGTGTTCATTACCGACAAAGCCAGCGGCGCGGTCGAAGAAGTGCGCGAGACGCATCACATGCGCTACCTCTTTCAGCCCGAAATCGCGCATTTGCTCGCCCAATCCGGCTTCGACCTCATCCACGCCGAAGAATGGATGACCGCCAAACCCCTCGGCTTCGACACCTGGGGCGCGTGTTTTGTGGCCCATAAGCAGTAAGTGGATAGTGGATAGTGATAGTGGATAGTGGCTGAACACTATCCACTATTACTATCCGCTATTACTATCCACTATCACTATCCACTTTTTAAAAATGCGAATCGGTCTTTACCTCGATGGCGAACCAGCGGGTGGGGCGCTGCAACATGACATTACCATGATGCATGCGTTTGCGGCACTGCGCGAATGGGGCTACGATATTGTGATCGGCTGCGGCAGCGACCGCTGGATCGAATATTTCCCGAATTGGGACCCGGCCTTCATCCGCATGACCGCCAACCCCCTGGCGCGGGTGCTGAGCAAGGTGTGGCGTAGCGCCCGCTTGCCAATGGCGTTGTGGCGCGGCCTCACGCCCCATTTCAACACCCCCGCCCGCGCCATGTTGCGCCAAAAATGCGATGTATGGGTGTTTTCGTCGAGCGCGGCGTGGAGTTTTCAAACGCCGGTGCGCTCGCTCGTCACCATTCACGACCTCATGCACCGCTACGAGCGGCGCTTCCCCGAAGCCGGTGGCGAATATGATTACCGCGAGCAGCTTTTTGGCAACATTTGCCGCTGGGCCACCGGCGTTTTGGTAGATTCGGAAATGGGCCGCCAGCAGGCGGTCGAGTCGTATGGCATTGCGCCCGACAAGGTGTTTGCGCTGCCCTATATCGCCCCAGCCCGCACCTTTAACCCCAGCGCCCCCGCCGATTTTGCGCAGCGTTGTCCATTGCCGCCCAAATTTATCTTTTACCCAGCCCAGTTTTGGGCGCACAAAAACCACGCCAATTTGATCGAGGCGATGGCGTTGCTGCGCCAGCGCGGGCTGGATGATGTGCAATTGGTGCTGGTGGGCAGCAAACAAAATGGCTACGCGGCGGTGCAGCAATTGGTAGAAGCGCGGCAGTTGCGCGAGCAAGTGCATTTTCTGGGCTATGTGCTCGATGAATACATGGCCGAAATTTACCGCCGCGCCCGCGCAATGGTCATGCCTACCTTCTTCGGCCCGACCAATATTCCCCCGCTCGAGGCGGCGGCGGTGGGCTGCCCGATGGCGTTATCGGGCATTTATGGTATGCCTGAACAGATGGGCGACGCGGCGCTGTATTTTGACCCCGCCAGCCCCGCCAGCATCGCCGATGCGCTCGCCCGCCTATGGACGGACGACGCGCTTTGTGCCGATTTGGTCACCAAAGGCCGGGCCAAACATGCGGCGTGGAATCAGGTTCAGTTTAATCTTAGGCTAAAGGAGATTGTGCAAAAACAAGTTTGACGATAAGCTTTATGATTCACGCGCATTAAAAACATTTCACCACAAAGAACACAAAGCGCACAAAGAAAAGAACCAATGCAAATCTTCGAGTTCTTTGTGGTGAAAATCAAACCTCGCGTAAGTTCTAAACTTGCAATATTGCCCCAATTACAAACAACATGCGGCTTGGCTCAAGGCCAATCAGGGGGTTATTTACGCAATAGCAAACCCAGTATGTTTACGTTTATAAGGGGCATGAAAACCTAAAACAATTTCATCTTGCTTTAGCCCCATCTCAAGCAATTCCCCCACCGGATCAAAGTCGGTGCTGTCATATTGCACCCAAACTTTGCCATCTTTAATGTCAAAATGCATGGCTGGGCCATAAATTTGTTGAAAATTGCCACGCCAGCCGACATGCACCAGCAAATAATGGTCGTGTTCAGTATCAAAAATGGTTTGAGCTTCGATACCATCATTTTGGGTCACTAATTTAGCATATTCGATAAGTAGGTGACGAATGCTCTGACGAAAAAAATCTAATCTCTCCATTTTGAAATTACCTCCATGACGGGGTCAATGACGATTAATTTGACGCTATAGTGATCTAAGAGGGCTTGAACATATTGGCATTTCAGCCCCAAGATCAATAATGAGTTTATCGTCATCTTTAGACGTAATAATATAAGGGTCATGGGTGATCACCCAACCCTCTTGTTCAAGCGCAGGGCGAGTTAGAGCATGATAGATATCTTTTGCTGGCACATCATAAATTATAGGATCGAAACAAGGTGGCAAACTATAAATTAGAGCTAATTTCTATTTAGCATCTGAACTCGGAAGAGCGGAAAATGCGGAGAAGCGGTTCATAAAAAAGCCATTTTTCGCTATCTCTGCAACCTCCGCTCTTCCGAGTTAAATGATGAAGCAGGCGGCTTATGACGTATATCAACGAGGAATCTGCTTTAAATAGGTTTGTCACTTTGCTCTCTGCTCACCCATTCACTCATTAAGATTGGTTGAATGTCATACTCCACCCATGAATGTTTTCACAATTTGGCGGCGTTATAATCGCAGGCGGTGAAAAATCGGCTGTATTGGGACGATGCCTATCCGATTGCGTTAAGCTTACGCCAAGCGCATGCTCAGGTTGACCCCAGCACAATTGATTTGGCTGTGCTGCGTGAATGGGTGATTGGCCTACGTTCGTTTGCCGACGACCCAGCCCTCGCACAACTCACCATGCTGGAAGAGATACAGCGCGAATGGGTAGATCTAATAAAGTAGAAAGTGCAAAGTAAAAAGTGCAAAGTGAAAAGTAGCAAGTAAAAAGTAAAGCCTACTTTGCACTTTTTACTTTTCACTTTGCACTCAAAAAAAGCGATGGCGACAGAAACGACCAACATTACCGATTTCAAGAATGATCCGCGTGTGCCGGAAGATTTGAACAATAACGTGTTCATTACAACCCTCGATAAGCTATATAACTGGGGACGCAAGCGCAGCATGTGGCCGATGTTGTTCGGTCTGGCCTGCTGTGCTATCGAGATGATTTGTACCGCCGCCAGCCGCCACGACCTTTCGCGCTTTGGTTGGGAATTGATGCGTGCTAGCCCGCGTCAGGCCGACTTGATGATTGTGTCGGGCACAGTGACTAAGAAAATGATCCCGCAAATTGTGCGTTTGTATAACCAAATGCCAGAGCCACGCTATGTGGTGGCAATGGGGTCATGCGCTACCAGCGGCGGCCCATTCAAAGAGGGTTATAACGTGGTGTCGGGTATTGACAAGTTCATTCCAGTAGATGTTTACATCCCCGGCTGCCCGCCTCGCCCCGAAGCCTTGCTGCATAGCTTTGTGCGTCTGCAAGAGAAGATCGAAAAGCAATCCATTCGCAGTGTTCGTTGGTATACCACTGGCAAGACCGATGAAGGCATGCTCGTGCCTTATCTTGGCCCCGATTTGGTGGACTTGCGCCGCGCCGATGAGATTAAGCAAAAGACTGCCGCCTAAATAAGTATTTTAGACTTTTGATTTTTATAAATCTAAAATCCAAAATCTAAAATCTAAAATCTAAAGATGTCTCAAGTAACCGCCACCCCAGCCAAGTCCGCCGCTGGCGCAAAGCTGACGCCCGAAATGTCGGCCATCGTCGCCAAATTTGGCAGCGCCGTCGCGCCTGCGCAATACGATGGCTTGATGGTCACCGACCACAGCAAATTTATCGAGATCGCCACCTTTGTGCGCGATGAGCTGAAATATAACCAACTGACGAATAACACCGCCACCGACTATATTAAAGAGGGTGTCATTGAGGTCGTCAACCAATTTACCCGCGTGCCACAAGGCGGCGCACCACTCACGCTGAAATT
Source organism: Anaerolineae bacterium (assembly GCA_018500105.2). Taxonomy (GTDB): domain Bacteria; phylum Chloroflexota; class Anaerolineae; order J036; family Brachytrichaceae; genus AQU-03. The sequence goes on along the minus strand of JAHBAL020000342.1, from coordinate 1,985 downwards.
GCGTGTGCCGCGCCCAGCCGGTAATGACAAGACCCAAGCGGTGCCGTCGTTGTGCCCGCTTTACCCCGGCGCAGAATTTCAAGAGCGCGAGACCTACGATATGTATGGGGTGGTTTTCGAGGGCAACCCCGATTTGCGCCGTATTTTGATGTGGGAAGGGTTTGCCGGTTGGCCGTTGCGCAAAGATTGGCGCGAAGCGTATTATGAGGGCGACACCAAGCCGTTCGAATCACGCTGGCCGGGCGGTGACCATAAGCTGGCCGAAGATCGCGTGCCTTGGGAGGATAACATCAACTATCCCCCCGGCTTCGATCCGTATTCATTTAAGCCAAACCCAGATGGCAATATTTACGATTCGATGCTGGCAGCGGCCCCCGGTAATGGGCTGACTGGCGAAATGGCGATTGTGGAGGATCTGAATGCGGCTGAATTGGCCGAACTGAAGACCGACGAAATCATCGTCAACATGGGGCCACAACACCCCTCGACTCACGGCGTGTTGCGCATGGTGGTCAAACTCGACGGTGAAAAGGTGACCGACCTTAAGTTGGCGCTCGGTTATTTGCATCGCAACCACGAGAAGATCGGCGAGCGTAATACTTGGCTGCACAATATCCCTTACACCGACCGCCTCGACTACATCACCGGCATTTATAACGAATGGGGTTACGTATTGGGTGTTGAGCGCATGATGGGTCTCAAGACGACCGACCGCGTCGAGTATTTGCGCGTGATTACGGGCGAACTCACCCGCCTTGCCTCGCATTTCTGGGCCATCGGTTTCTTGCTCAACGACCTTGGCGCATTCTTCACCCCAGCCCTGTATTTCATCACCGAGCGCGACCTGATCATTGACTTGCTCGAAGCGGTGACCGGCAGCCGCATGATGTGCAACTACATGCGCTTTGGTGGCGTCAGCCGCGAGTTCACCTCGGCCCAATGGGCCTTGGCCCGCGAGTTGGCCTTCGAGCGCCTGCCCCGCACCATTGACGAACTCGATCATTTCTTGACCGAAAACGAGATTTTGAAGGCGCGTTCGATTGGCACGGGCTATATGCCCGCCGATCGTTCCATTGCCTATAGCCTGACCGGGCCGTGTTTGCGGGCTGCTGGCGTTAAATATGACGTTCGCCGCGCCGACCCCTATGGTTATTATGATCGTTTCGACTTCGATATTCCGGTGTTTTACAACGGCGATGTGTATGATCGGTATTTGGTGCGCGTGCAAGAAATGCGCGAATCGCTCAAGATCATTCAACAGGCGTTGAATCAGGCCGAGAAAAACAGCAAAGTCGGCGATATTCAAGGCGGTAAGAAGGCTTACAATCACCGCGTTCCGGCTGGGCAATGCTATGCGCGTGTCGAGACCCCCAAGGGTGAGCTAGGCTATTATTTGGTGAGCGATGGCAACCAAAACCCGTATAAATATCACATCCGCTCGTGTTCATACATCAACCTCAACTCGCTCAAAGAAATGACCGTTGGGCAAAAGGTGGCCGACACCGTCGTGATTTTGGGTAGCTTGGATATCGTGTTAGGAGAAGTGGACCGCTAATTAATTATGAATTATGAATTATGAGTAAAACCATTCATAATTCATAATTCATAATTCATAAACAATTATGGCAATTATTGGATCTGGTATTTTGACGGGGTTGGGGGTGACATTGCGTCACTTTGTCGAAACCTACATCGAAGATTTTAAGTATATGGGCAAGAAGGCGGGCGTAGAGCCGCGCATGATTCGCCGCCAAAGCCCGAAGGCTCGTGGCATGGTCACCATCGAATATCCAAAAGAGAAGATGCCCGTGCCCGAAAACTTTCGTTATGTGCCGTTTTTGGTCAAGGATGACAAGACCAATGAGGATCGCTGCACCTCATGCGGTATTTGTGCAAAAGTTTGTCCGCCGCAATGTATTTGGATTGCCCGCACCGAAGACCCGGTGACCAAACGCCCTGTGCCTGCGCCAAAGGATTTCTTCATT
>JAHBAL020000365.1 GCA_018500105.2 Anaerolineae bacterium | reverse complement strand
CGACGCTGGATTGAGTTGAGGTTTTTGCAGACATGTTATTGATAGAGATGATTATGTCGCGCAAACATTATACAAACACGCTTCAAATATAATAAAATCCTGAGAAAATTTGCGTTGCCGTTGTTATGCCATCTTCAGCCGCAATTGCTTGGCCCAGGCGCTGGGCATTGTTTTGTAATTCGGCGTCGTTTAGGCATTGGGCCAAATCTGCGCTGAGGCTGGCGGCGGCAAGCTGGTGTAATGGGGCCGGCCGCGGCGCGACACCGTGCGTATGGGCACAGGCGGCCCAAAAGAATTGGTCGGCGGCGATGGGCGCGATGATTTGCGGGCGACCGGCTCGCAGCGCGGCGGCGGTTGTGCCAGCCCCGCCGTGATGCACAATTGCGCTCATGTGCGGAAAAAGCCATGTGTGTGTGGCCTCGTCTACAAACAAAATGCGGCGGCAGGTGGCGGCGTGGCTGCGGGGCGGGCGTAACATCACGCCCCATGCCGCATTTGCCGCCAACGCCCGCTCGGCGGCGGCGATGAATGGCTGAGTTTGGCTGGGCTGCATACTGCCCACGCCAAGGTAAACCAGCCGTTGATGTTGCGCCACATAGGCTTTCAGTTCGTCGCTCGGCGGGGCGCTGGGGTTTAAAAACCAGTAGCCGACGAGGTGATGATGCGCAGGCCAGTCGGGCGGTTTTGGCACAACGTGAGGGCTGACGCCATACGCCACCTTGGCGGCGGGCGCGTAAAGTGGCTGGTAGCGGTGGCGCATGGTGGCGGCGGGCAAGCCTTGTTTTTTGCGCCATTGGTTAATGGCATTGCGCCAAGGCAGCCAAGTCGCCCATTCTGCCACGCAATAACTGGCGCGGTGCAATAGGCGTGGCGGCGAAAACGGCAGCATGGGGTGGGCGAAACGGACGGTGCGGGTGATGGGTTGCAGCAGCGCCCAATGACACGGCACATCCAACGCAGCGGCAATGTCGCTTCCCCACAGCGTTGGAAGCCCCGCAATAATGGCGTCGCTGTGGCGACTGGCGGCAAGGGCGCTATCGAGCAATTCGCCAAAACGGGCTTGGGCGGTGCGCAAAAAATGCAGGCTGGACTGTGCGGCGCGGAACGGGTTGCCCTCGTAGGTCAGCGCCATTTGCCCATCGCCCTGCATCATCAATGCCGTCAGGTTTGGCTCGATTTGGGCAAAGGCCAACCCGCACTGCATCACCGCATTGGCAAATGCGGCATGAGTGGCGATAACGACATCGTGTCCAGCCTCGCGCAGGCCGATGCCCAACGCGAGATACGGTTGCACATCGCCACGTGTGCCGCTGGTGAGCAGGGTCAGGCGCATTTTTTTGATTGGGACGGCGTTAAGAATTGGGGATTGGTGGCGATAACAATGATTTCACGCAAAGGCGCAAAACCGCAACGTTTTTTTGCGCCTTTGCGGGAAACAAATTCTTAATCGCAATTTCTCGTCCCCAAATTATGGTAGCCGCGTGATGTAAATGCCGCCGAGGCCTACGGGCAGGTTGGCGTCAATGCCGTTGAGGGTGGGCGAGATGGGGTTGCCGTCGCGGTCAACCGCGCTGATGAATTGTGGCTGGGGCACACGCACAATACGCGGCGTGCTGTCGAGCGACCACACCACGTCTACCCACCCCGGCCCGCGTTGAAAGCGATACCCCTCAAGGCCATTGCCGTAATTGATGGCGACCGGTGGTAAATTGCTGCCCGAAAGTTGCCGGATGAGTGTTTTGTAGGCAAAAAATGCCGGACGCGGGTTGCCATCGCCGTCGAGCAGGCCGACATTGTTCCAGCCGGGGCCGTCGAGCGTATACCAAACCACCTGCTCAACGCCATTGGCAAAAGCGCGGGTGATCGCGGGGGCGACGTAGTTGGCTTGGGCATTAAAAAACGCCGCGCTAGGGTTGTTGCAGGCTTGGGGGAAAAAGGCGGCAATACACACTAACGCCACTTCGTTTAACGACAAGGGCTTATTGGTGTTATACAACGCCATCGCGTCTTTCAGCCAATTTGGTTTGCCGCGTGCGATGCCGTTGCGGCTGAGGTTTGAGTTCACCCATTTGTTGTTGAGCGCCACGCCGCTATAGTCAATGTCGCGGCCATCGTAATAGGAGTAGCCGTGATAGGCGGCGATGTCGAATGACGAGGCCGCGCCACTGCTGAGGATGCCCGCAAAAAACATTTCGGGGCGGCCTTCGCCGGGCGGCACTTGGGTATTGTTGTTGTCGAGCAGTAGCCCACCGATCAAAATTTTGGCATCGGGGTCGGCTTGGCGAATGGCGGGCGCGACGGCCTTGAGCATCGCACCATAGGCGGCCCCGCCGTAAAAACTCGCGTCGCTTTTATTGCCCCAGCAGCCGAAATTTGAATCAATGGCGCTGCCAAAATCAACATCTGGCTCGTTGCCGAGTTCCCACATTTTGACATTAAAAGGCGGCGATTTGTAGCGCAATACCATTTGGCGCATATATTCGGCGAAATCGGCGAAACGGTCGGCGCGGATGGGCGCACAATTGGATGCCTTAGTCGTGGCCCAACGCGGGTAGTCATCCACAATGACGGCAGGCTGGACGTTGATGTCACTTAGCCCGCGTAGCATCTTTTCAAAATCGCTCAGGCTGCTGAAGTCAATGGCCGCGCCTTGGCTGGGCTGCATGGCGCTCCACGATACGCGCCAGTTGATGCGCACAACGTTTGCGCCCAGTTCTTTGGCACGATTGTAGACCGCGCTGCCGGGCAGCATGACGCTGTCTACTTCGAATCCAAAGCGTGGTGCGTTATTATGTAACCCTAATAAGGTTGGAATATACAGATCATTGGGGCCGCGTTGCGATTTGCTTGAAATTTGGGCGAGGGATGGCGGGGCAATAAACGTGCTTGCGATTAAAACGCTGCCGAGCGCACCAGCCCAGAAAAGGGATTTTTTCATAGTAGATAGCTTTATTTTATTCATTTAAAAGCAATGTTTGTATACTTAATGATGTCGCAACGAAAAAGAGAGGTCTTTTACGGAAGATTAATATTTCACTTAGAAATCAGGTAGATATCTTGCTGAGATCCATGACGGATTTCATTGAGAAATGTTCTATTTCTAAGTATCGGTTTCTGGCGACATCACTCGGCCTTAGGCTGTAAATTCTGTTTTAGCGATCTTGTTTTTTTAAGATAAGAATCAAGAACCAAGAATCAAGAGCCAAGAGCCAAGAATCAAGAATCAAGATAGGTATTGAGCGAGGGCAGCTACTAAGCATCAAGCACTCAGCACTTAGGACTTAGGACTTAGCACTTAGCACTTAGCACTATATTAGGGAGGAAGATCATGATCAAAACACAACAAAAGATAATTCACTTGTTTGGACGGATATTGACGGCGATATTTTTGGCCGTGACAAGCGTGTTTGTGCATGTAGAGATGGCTGGGGCAGCCAATAATACACAGCCCGAGGCGGTTGGCACGCGGTCTACCCGTTGGATTGAGGTTAGCCTGGCACGACAGCGCTTGAATGCGTGGGAAAACGGCAAAATTGTAATGACTTCACCCATTTCGTCGGGCAAGGCGCGGACCCCAACGGTGCGTGGCACGTATTACATCTATGTCAAACTCGCCAGCACCCGTATGCGTGGGTGCTGCCCAGCCTATGACACGCCAAACGTGCCTTGGACGATGTATTTTTACAGCGGTTATGGCATTCATGGCGCATATTGGCATAATAGTTTTGGCACACCCGTCAGTCATGGTTGTGTCAATTTGCCGGTGGCGACGGCGCGGCGGGTGTTTAATTGGGCCTCGGTTGGCACAAAAGTCGTCATTTATTAGCGGCGCTATAGCGCAATCACTTCAATCTGACCGGCTGTCATTTCGCGCAAGGCAGCGTTAAAGGGCGCGACATCATCTAGCACAAACTCAAGCTCAAGCGTAATATCGGCGGCGAAATCGTCGCTGATGATTTCGCCGCGATGGGCTGCGACCAGTAACTTGATGCGTTCGTAGCGCGAATAGGGGAGGGCGATCATGACGCGGCGCTTTTCGACCTTTTCGACACGCGGCAGCGCCTCAAGCGCGGCCTTAATGGCATCGCCATAGGCATGAACGAGTCCGCCAGTGCCAAGGTTCGTGCCGCCGTAATAGCGCACGACTGTCGCCACCACATCACCCAAACCACTGCCGCTTAATACCGCCAACATCGGGCGGCCCGCCGTGCCTTTCGGCTCGCCGTCGTCGCTGCATCCTTGGGTGGTGCTTGTGCCAAACCCCACGCTGAAGGCGTGGCACACATGGCTGGCGTCGGCAAATTCGGCTCGCACTTGGCGAATAAAGGCTTGGGCGGCTTCGACTGTATCGGCAAAGTCAATGATGCCGATGAAGCGCGATTTGAGGATGACAATTTCGGCGCGGGCTTGGGCGGCGGGAATTGGGTAGCGAAACACCTAGGGGAATTATAGATTTAGTTTTTAAATGCGGTGAGGAATAGATTAAATGACTCGCCGACTGCCCCATTTTCATTTAATGCAAAAATAAACCAACCTAAAGCTACATTGGCGTCAACACCGTTAGGACGTTTGGTTAAATTATGTGAATAGGTGTGTCCAAGGTAAGGCGTTTGACCGGCCAAAACAACCTCATCTTTCTCGTTTAGCTTAAGAAACACAATTTTATAAGTTTGTTTTGGTAATGAATCGTGCCCAAACCAGGTGAAATTAGCGGGTAAAGAAACAGAAGTTTTGTCGGCTGGCGTGTGCAACGGAAAATCTGCCAACTCTAAGCGTCCAAGATCGACAATGGAATTATTATTGCTTGCAGTTATGTCAGCCGTGCCAGCATAGCCAAGATAGCCATTGGCTGTTTTGCTTTCATTGTTAAACGCAACATAATAGCGTTGGTTATCAGTCAAGTTAGCTGGGGTTAGAAATACATATTTGCCATTTGTGTCTGATTTTGTGCGAGAAATTTCTACAGAGTTTGAGCCGGGCACATAACGGCGCAACATCACTTCGATATTTGCAGCGGGTTGATTGTTCAGTGTCAAGTTGCCATAGATTCCGTTGACGCGATTGTCCAGCAATTTCATCACGATTGGAAAATAGGTAAGCTGATCAGCATTGCGGCGATCTGTTTTTAGCGTGCTAACAAAATCGCTATTGTGCTCTTGCTCACTATTTGCACTCGATTGCGACACAAGCTGCGCCGCGCCTGTGTGTGTGGTTGCGAGCGATTTGAGAGTGTCAATAGACAGCACAGACGTCATTGGTAATGACGTGCTAGGTAATGTGGGCGCGATAGGTGTAGTAATTGAAAGCGTATTTTGAAGCAATAAAAAGAAAAGGGGGATAGGTAGTAATAGTTGTTTTTTCATAAAATAGATACCTTAACTAGATTCTCTACGTAGTGTCTCGCCGACTTCATTTCCTTTATAGTTTGGGTGGGTAAGCGTGGGTAAGAATTGAAGCAATGGCGATCTCACTATCCCCACACAAACGTGGCTTGAACAAGGATAGTAAGATCAACAAAAACCGCACCTGTTACTAAACACGACGAGTCGTGTTTAGTATTAGAAGGTTAGGGTGTTAGACCTTATTCCGTGTGTGGTTTCCAAATAAATGGACTTTACAAATTCACTTTGCTCAATAAAGACAGCATAGGTTACATCTACAGATTGCCCGGGGGCCAAATCGGTTACAACCCCTATGTGCCCATAGAAACAAGAAAATGCGGGAGATCCATCTCCTTTTGTTGCTTTTGGCAATAGAGCATACGGAAGTAACACTTGATTGGTATTATTAGTAATACGCATTGAAATATTGAACTTCCGCACTGGTGCGCCGTCGTTAAATTTACTGCATCCCCCAGAGCCGGTTGCCATACCAATTGGTCGCCCCCATTGCTCATAACCCTGCTTTTGCAGCATAATTTGCATGCTGCCTGATGCCGCGGGGACTGCGGTTGCTTGGTTGTTTGTTGCTGGTGGGGAAATATTTACACTGCTGGTGTTTGTTTGCCCAATGTTTGAGGAGCGGGCATAGAGGTAGCTAATGGCCTCATTATTTTCAATGAAAATCCGTAGGGTAAGATTTGTAGTCTCATTGGGTTTAATTTTCATCTCTTTGACTACATTCGGATGATTGGCATTAATCATAAGGTCGGTGACTGCTTGGCCCCTAAACCGATATGTAAATCCGTAATAGCAGACTAATGCTCGCTGTCCATTCGATTTCATGGCAAAAATTTCAAGATTTTCCCCTTGCAAGGCCGTGCCATTAACGATTGCCACCTGCATTTGCAACATGCGTGTATTCCTGCCTTTATTGTGAATGGATTGACAGAGTTCGTCTAAATTAGGGGCAGCCAGTCCATCCATAACATCTGGGCGAAACCAATCATGATAACTAGGCGAGGTTGCTGTGAGGCGAAAACCACCTGTTGCTATGGCAACGGGGGTTGCGGCTATCGGCGTGGCTGATGGGTTGATAGCTTGGGTCGGAATAGTCGGAATAATTGGGGCGGTTGTAGCTGGTGACGTTGGCTGGATTGGCACAATCAAAGCAGTCGGGGTAGGTGTAATTGTTATG
>JAHBAL020000514.1 GCA_018500105.2 Anaerolineae bacterium | reverse complement strand
GTGGGCTTGGGCGCAGCCGTTGGAGTTGGGGCTGCACAGGCCGATAGCGCAACTGCGGCGATAGCGGCCAAGTTCAATAGGTTTGTTTTTTTCATCTTTTTGTCCTCTTTTTTACTTGCGGGGTGTTATTCATCAACACGCCGGAAATAACAGTTTGTGTGACAGTTAAGCCTCGCGGCCACTGCCTGCCTTGCGGCGCAATACATCGAAATACACCACCAAAATGATGATGATGCCGATCAAGATTTGTTGCCAAAATACGGGCACGTCGCGCAAATTGAGCAAATTGCGCATAATGCCGATGACCAATGCGCCCGCAAACACGCCCAGCACATTGCCACGCCCGCCAAAAAAGCTGGCCCCGCCGATGATGACGGCGGAAATGGCGTCGAGTTCTTGCCCCAAGCCTGCATTGGGGAAGCCCGAATTGGTGCGGCCTGCCAAGAGCAATCCCGACATGCCGGCCAGCAGCCCACACAAGGCGTAGACGATGACCAGCGTGCGATCCACATTAATGCCCGATACGCGGGCCGCCTGTGGGTTGCCGCCGATGGCATAAATGTGGCGACCGGTGCGGGTGTGGTTGAGGAAAATTGACATTAACCCAAACACCACGATCAACACCAATAAACTAGCGGGGATATCAATATCGGGTGTGAGGGCAATTTTTTCATAGCCAGCCCAGCGCACTTGTTCGGGCAAATCGCTGATGGGCACGCCGCCCGAAATGAGGTTTGACACGCCGCGAAAGATGTTGAGTGTGCCGAGCGTCATGATGAAAGGGTGGGGCAGGCGCAATTTGGTCAGCCCCCAGCCATTGACCATGCCGCAAATGACGCCGACGATGGGCGGCACGAGGATGAGCACATACCAAGGCGCGGGCAAAATGGTCATTAGGCTGGCCCGAACGCCATCGGGAACCCATGCCGGTAGCTTTTCGGGGTGCGCCATCAGCGCCATCGTCATCATGCTCAGCACCAAAATCGAGCCAACCGACAAGTCAATGCCAGCCGTGACAATGACGATGAAAACGCCGAGCGCCAGCAACGCATTGAACGCGATTTGGTTCATGATATTGCTGACATTCAAAAACGAGAGAAAGACCTTTGGCTCGAGTGCGTAGCCGATCAAAATCATGCCCAATACGACCAATAAAACGCCGTAACGGTCAATAATGGGCATCAGTCGCACATGTAAACTTTGTTCGCGGGCCGAAGTTGCTGAAGGTGAAGAAGTAGCCATACTGAGGATTTTAGATTTTAGATTTTAGATTTTAGATTTTGGGGTCAAAATATTAATCCAAAATCTAAAATCTAAAATCTGAAATTCAATTGAGGTCGTGGTTTTTGCTGGTCTCGGTGGATTGTTGTTTGTTGCCCATGATCCAGCCGATCACTTCGTTACGATCGGTTTGGCCTAATTGGGCCTCGGCAAAGTTTCGCCCGCGAAAGAGCGCCATCACGCGGTCGCACACATAAAAAATGTCGTCCATGCGGTGGCTGATCAAGATGACACTTACGCCGTGATTTTTGAGGTCTTTGATCAGATCGAGCACTTTGCGCACTTCCTTAATCGCCAGCGCGGCGGTCGGCTCGTCCATAATCACCACTTTGGCATCGAAGGCGGTGGCGCGGGCAATGGCGACGGCTTGGCGTTGCCCGCCCGATAGTTCTTCGACCCGTTGGCTGACGCTCTTGACGTGAATTTTGAGCTTGTCTAAATGCTCTTGGGCTTTGCGGGCATTGGCCTGATGATTGACGAAAATGCCGCCGCGCAACTGTTCGCGCCCCAAAAAGATGTTTTCGTCAATCCGCATATTGCCCGCCAGTGCCAAATCTTGATACACCATTTCGATGCCGCGATTGCGGGCATCACGCGGGCCGTGAAAATGCACCGCTTGCCCACTTACAAAAAGCTGGCCTTTGCTGGCGGGATGCAGCCCCGACAATACCTTCATCAGCGTGCTTTTGCCCGCGCCGTTGTCGCCGACAACGCCCAGCACTTCACCGGGCATCACCTTTAAATTCACCTCTTCGAGGGCCGTGACGGCCCCAAAATATTTTGAAATGCCACGCGCTTCGAGCGTCGGCGTGGCGGTTTGGCTTGTGTCGTTCATATTGGATTTGATACAGAATTTTTGGTTTGTTGTGCTGTTTAGAAAACTACCCCAGACACTAAAATGATATTGGCATAAGGCGTAAACTCGCCTGTGCGCACAATAGCGCGAGCCGATTGGCTGAGGCGTTTAAATTCGTCGTGGCTGACAAAACTGATTGGTATTGTGCCACAAATTTCGCTGAGCGCGTGATGGGTCGCGGGGCTGCGGGTCGTCATTTCGCTGGCGATGGTGGCCCGCTCGACTTGCATTTCGGTCAACACCGCCTGCACGACTGGCAGAAAAGCGGGCAACCCGCCCGTCACCGCCAAGTCAATGCGTTGCACATTCGGCGGAATGGGCAAACCAGCATCGGCAATGATGAGCATATCGCCATGCCCGAGTTGGGCGATCACTTGGGCGAGTTCGTGATGAAGAATTCCGTGCTTTTTCATGGTTAAAACAAGCGCTCTTTGGCCCGCATCGGCTGCCATTGTTGGCGCATTTCTTGCACACTGGGCATGTCGCTGACTTCGGCGGGCGGCACATCCCACCAGCTATTGTAGCCGGGCACACCCACATAGCGGTCGTTGCGGATGTAAATGACGGTGGTGCGGTCGGTGGTTTTGGCCTGCTTGAGGGCGCGACAAAATTCGTCGTAGCTGTTGCATCGCAGCACACACGCGCCGAGTGATTCGGCATTGGTCGCCAAGTCAATCGGCAATGGCTGTGCATGTTGGTCGGCGTCGGTGCTGACTCGTGTGCCATTTTCAGCCGGAAAAGTGTAGCGCGTGCCAAACCCGCCTTGCCCGAGCGAGCGGCTCAGCCCGCCAATGCTCTTGTAGCCGTCATTATCGAGCAACACAATGACGAGTTTGTAACCTTCTTGCACGCTGGTCACAATTTCTTGCGCCATCATCAAATAGCTGCCGTCGCCCACCATCACCACTACTTCGCGTTCGGGCGCGGCCATCTTAATGCCCAATCCGCCCGCAACTTCATAGCCCATTGTGCTGTAGCCATATTCGAGGTGGTAATTTTTGGGGTGACGTGCCCGCCACAATTTATGCAGGTCGCCGGGCAAGCTGCCGGCGGCGCACACCATGATGGCATCGGGGTCGCTCAACTCGTTGACAGCCCCGATCAGCTCGCCTTGGCTGGGCAGCGGGGCATTGCGAATGTCGTAAATGCGCGTGACCTCATTGGCCCACGCCTCACGCAGGGTTTGAATGTGCGCGGCATAATCGCTTGGCACGTGGTAGCCTTGCAACATGGCGTGCAGCTCGGTTAAGGTGGCTTTGGCATCGCCGATCACGGCCAAGGCCGAGTGTTTGTGCGCATCGAAACCCGCCACGTTGATGTTGACGAATTTGACATCGGGGTTTTGGAAGGCGGTTTTGCTGGCGGTGGTGAAATCGCTATAGCGCGTGCCAATGCCGATCACGACATCGGCGTCATGGGCGATTTGGTTGGCGGCCAGTGTGCCGGTGGTGCCGATTGCGCCAAGCGATTGGGTATGGTCGAAGCGCAGGCTGCCTTTGCCGGCCATCGTTTCGCCGACGGGGATGCCGGTGGCCTCGCACAATTGGCGCAAGACCTCGGTCGCCTCGCTATAAATGACGCCGCCGCCTGCCACGATGAGCGGCTTGCGGGCCGAGCGGATGAGGGCGGCGGCTTGGGCAAGGCTGGCGGCATCGGGGCGGGGGCGCGGCACATGGCATGTGCGCGGGCGAAAGAAATCGGCGGGGGAGGGCCAAACCCCGGTTTGCACCACTTGCGGGAGGGGACGGGGTTACGCCCCCGGTTCCAC
>JAHBAL020000097.1 GCA_018500105.2 Anaerolineae bacterium | reverse complement strand
ACACAAAGAACTCGAAGATTTGTATTGATAAACCTTTCTTTTCTTTGTGAACTTTGTGCTCTTTGTGGTGAAATGTTTTTAATGCGCGTAAGTCCTATGCTATAAAAAAACTTATGCGCACCTAAAGCTATTTTATTGCTATTGTCCTATGATGGGTGCATTCATATTGCGAGCTTAAGATAAACCTATGAAACCAAACGATCATCACAATGCTAAATTGCTGTCCCATGTTCACCCTGCCGATTGGCGCAACCCAACCCCACAGCCCAAATACAACCTCGTCGTCATCGGCGCTGGCTCGGCTGGGCTAATCTCGGCCATTGCGGCGGCTGGCTTAGGTGGCAAAGTTGCGCTCATCGAAAAGCACCTCATGGGCGGCGATTGTCTCAACAGCGGCTGTGTGCCTTCCAAAACACTCATCCGCTCGGCCAAGGTGCTGGGCGAATTGGGGCGGGCGGCGGCGCTGGGGGTGAATGTGGCCACGCCACAAGTTGATTTTGCCGCCGTGATGCAACGGGTGCGTCAAGTGCGGGCCGACATTAGCCACCACGATTCGGCTCAGCGCTTCAGCAGCTTGGGCGTAGATGTGTTCTTCGGCCAAGGCCAATTTTGTGACGCCAACACAGCCGAGGTGTTGAGCGACAACGGTGAGCGCGTCAAACTCAATTTCAAAAAAGCCATTATTGCCACCGGCTCGCGCCCGCTCATTTTGCCCATTCCGGGCCTACGCGAGGCTGGTTTTCTCACCAACGAAACCATTTTTCAACTGACCGAGCAACCGGCGCGGCTGGCGATCATTGGCGCGGGGCCGATTGGCTGCGAATTGGCGCAGGCATTTCAACGGCTCGGCAGCGCCGTGCATGTGTTCGACATTGCGCCGCAAGTGTTGCCGCGTGAAGAACCCGCCGCCGCCAAGATTGTGCAGCAAGCCTTGCTACGCGATGGCGTAACCTTGGCGCTCGGCAGCAACATCGAACGCATCAGCGCCAGCGCCAGCGGCAAAACCTTGCATTATCACGGTCCCAATGGGGCGCACAGTGTCGAAGTAGATGCGATTTTAGTAGCGGTTGGGCGCGTGCCCAACATAGAGCATATCGGGCTGGACAAAGCAGGCGTGAAAAGTGACAAAACCGGCGTGGTGGTGGACGATTATTTGCAAACCAGCAACCCCAATATTTTGGCGGCAGGCGATGTGTGCGTGGCGACCAAATTTACCCACGTGGCCGATTTTTCGGCTCGCATCGCCCTGCAAAATGCGCTCTTTTCGCCGCTCGGCTTGGGGCGACGCAAATTGAGCAGCTTAGTCGTGCCTTGGTGCACCTACACCGACCCCGAAGTGGCGCATGTGGGGCTATATGCGCACGAGGCCGACAAGCGCGGCATCGTCTATGACCGTTACGAAATCGGTCTCAATACCGTTGACCGCGCTCTTGCCGATGGCGACAATGACGGCTATGTGGCGGTGCTGACGCACAAGGGCAGCGATGTCATTTTGGGGGCGACGGTGGTGGGCCGACATGCGGGCGAGCTAATCAGCGAAATCACGCTGGCGATGACGAACAAGCTTGGCCTCAAGGCGATTGCGGCGACCATTCACCCATACCCCACCCAAGCCGAGGCCGTGCGCAAAGCCGCCGATGCATGGAATCGCACGCGCCTTACGCCGTTTGCAAAAAATGCTTTGGGGCGCTGGCTGGCGTGGTCGAGGCGGTGATGTGTTTGCCGCCCACCCATTTAACAATGTATGAACGAAAATTTAAAGGAAGGGATTGAAAATCATCTGATCGCCATTGGTCTCATCGTCGTTTTTCTCGTGTTAAGTGGTGGGTTGTTGTGGCTATTTGCGCCCAGCCCCACGCCTTGGGCGCTATGGTCGAGCATGGCGCTGAATTTTGGCAAGTTGTGGCTGGCGGTTTGGCTGGCACGCGGCTTGGGCAATCTCATCATCGGCCTTTTTCGGCTTAATATTTATGACACCTTTAAGCGGTTGATTGCGCTCAATTTGCTGGTCACCCTGCCGCTCATGTTGTGGTGGGCCGCGTTTGCGGCGCAATTTGCCGGTTCGCCTACCACTAACCTCGCCAGCACGATCTTGCTATATGTGCTGGCCGTGTTGTCGTGCATCATGGCGCAAACCTTGATCGTATCGTTTACCTTCGGCAGCATCTACCAATTATCAACTTGGGCGCTTGGGTTGATTGGGTTTGTGCTGTTCGCCATCTTTAAACCAGCGATTTGGCTGGGGTTTTAGGGCGATGCCCTTCATACCCTGCAATGCCCCACATATTTTCCGTTACAATTCAATATCATAATTATTGAAGCCGACACCGGTTGCTTGCATCTGGCACTGTGGCGGCTCGGATAGTGCATTTATTTGGCGCGAGAGCGTGGTTTATGGCAGAAAAAGCAACTTATACCTTGGGAATTGATATTGGCGGCACAAAAATTTTTGCCGCCGTCATTGACAAAAACGGCAAAATTTTGGGCGTTGGGCGCAAAGCCACCAAAGCCGAAAAGGGCGCTGACGCCGTTGTCAAGCGCATTCTAAAGACGATGGACGAGGCAGCGGAAGCAGCCAAAGTAGAGCCGGGCCAGATTACCGCCATCGGCGCGGGCGTGCCCGGCATGGTGGATGATCAAAGCGGCGTGGTGACTGGCGCAGTCAATTTGCCGGGTTGGTCGGGGTTGGCTTTGGGCCAGCATCTGAGCGCGTGGAATGGCAACAATGTGCCGGTGGCGTTACTCAACGACGTGAAGGCCGCGTGCTATGGCGAATTGGTGATGGGGGCGGGGCGCAATATCAAACATTTTGTCACCTTATTTGTCGGCACAGGTATTGGCGGCGGCATCGTCATTGATGGCAAAGTGTATTTGGGCGCACGCCAAAGCGCGGGCGAAATTGGGCACATGGTGCAAATGGTGGACGGCCCCAGCAGCCAAGCCCCCAGCGTCATTCGCGGCGGTATCGAAACCCTCGCCAGCCGCACCGCCATTGTTCGTGATATTCAAAGCGCCATCGCGCACGGTCGCAAGTCCATCATTCCAAAATTGATCGAGGAAAAAGGCGAGATCACCAGTGGCATTTTGGCCGCTGCCATGAAAAAGAAAGACCACCTGACCGCAGAAATCGTTGATCGCGCGGCCTATCAATTAGGTGTTCATGCCGCCACACTCATCAATTGTCTCGACCCCGAAATGCTCATTTGGGGCGGCGGCGTGATCGAGGCGCTTGGCGAATGGATGATGCCGCGCATCCAAGAAGTGGCGATGCAACATTGTGTGTTCAAAAAGGACGCCGACAAGATCAAATTTGTGCGCTCAGAATTGGGCGACTACGCGGGTGTGATCGGCAGCGCCATGAAAGCCCGCGAAAAACTAGTGGTTAATGGTCAATGATTAATGGTTAATGGACAATGAATAATTAACCATTGTCCATTGTCCATTGTCCATTGTCCATTGATTTCAGCCCCCGCCCATGCTGTCGCGCAGTTTGTTCGGCATCAGCCGAATACTTGGCGGGGCGTTGAGCATGGGCAAATATTGACGTGGGGCGAGGGTTGGTGTTGCGCCAAATGGGGTGGGCGTGGGTGTAACGCTGGCTTCGCTGGTTGGCACGGGTGTGATTGACGGCGTGGGTGTGGGCGTGGCAGTGGGCAATTCGATATTGAAAGTGGTGCTGAGAATGGCCGCGCTGGCCCAATCGGGCACATTGCCCGCGCCGTCGTGAGGCCGAGCGCGAAACTCATAGCGTTTGCCATTTTCGCCCGCAAAACGATAGCTGCTGCGTTCGTCACGATCGAGCAGAAAGCTCCAACCACTGGCCTGACCATCGGGCTGAAACACGCGATATTGCAAATCCCACCAACGTAGGCCGGTGGCATTGCCCACCGGCTCGTCGCGCCCGCTCAGGCTGAGCAACACATCGGTGCTGGTGATGACCGCCGGAATGGGCAAAATTTCACCCACAGGCGGCGCGGTGTCGCGCTCGACGATGATGAGCGGCTTGCTCGGCACTTGGCAATAATCGCGATTCCAACGCCAATTTTGGGCGGGCGGCAACACAAAGCGATAAAACGGCTTGCTTTGGCTGTCGAGGCTGGGCAAAATGCTATACGTGCGACCATCTTGCTCGACCACCAACGCCGATGGCAAATCGGTTAGCGGAAAATCATAAGCTACTGTCTCACGATTGGCATTCCAAATGACGCTGACGCGGCCCAGATTGGTGTTGTAAAAGCTGATGCGCCGCACGCCGTTGGTCCAGCGCATACTGCGGGTAGACCAAACATGCCGCGTGGGCAGCCATTGCGCCATCACCTGAAAAGCGGTGAAAGCCGGTTTGCGGGTGCGGTTGTTTTTGAGCAATCCCCAAGGCTCGGCCACCTCAGAATCGGCATCGTTGGTGCGGAAATAGTAAAACCGCTCAGCGCCTTTGTCAAGCGCATAGGCATAGGCGGCGATGACATAGCTGGCCTGTTCTTCGAGGGTGGCAAATTCGGGGAATGCGCCATCTTCACGCACCCGAATGCCAGTTTCGGTCACCCAAATGCGATGTTTGTTATCGGTTTCGCCGGGCAATAGATTGCGCATGTCGGCCCGCAAGTAATTGTCTATCAGGTCGCCCTCAAATTTCATATTGCAAATGCCGACATCGTAGGGGTGATAGCCCATCACATCGAAAAAATAATTGTTGGCGGGGCCTTCGGGGTCTTGGCCCAGCGCCCGCAAAATGCCCTGAATATTGCCAATATTTTGATAGTGAAAAATACCGCCCAGCACAACAATGGCGTTGGGATCGGCGGCCTTGATAGCCTGATATGACACTTTCATCAGCCGTGCAAAAAGTTCGGGTGGGCCAGACCAAAATTCGATATTCGGCTCGTTCCACACTTCCCACGCTTTAATTCGGCCCTTGAATTGGGTGGCGGTGCGAAAGACAAATTGCCCCCAGTGGTTTTGCGGGTCATTCCACGCCAAGTCTAAATTGGCCGGAACCCACCAATGCAATTTTGGATAGCGCCGGTCGGCGGCCCAGTCTGTCGGGTTTGCCAAGATGCCCAACACTTCGATATTGTTGCGCATGGCCGGGCCAACCACCTGATCTTCGTAGGTGCGGTAATCGAAACTGCCGGGCGCGGGGTTAAGCACTTTCATGGCAAATTCGACCCGTTCGTGGCTGCCGCCTGCCTCGCGCAATTCGGGATACATGTTGAAATAATTAGCGAAGTTCATCCCCAACTTCGGGTTTTGCGCGACGGCGGCGCGGGTGTTGGCAGAAGGTGCGCTTGGCACACTTGGCACGCTTGCGGCCTCTGTGTTTGCGCCGCCGCCTTGCTCGCGCATTCGGTCATTGCGCTGCCACGATGCGGCGGCATATGAGGCAAACGGCTCGACGGCGGGCATGGCTGTAGGCGGCACATAAGCCGCATTTACCACACCCGACACAGCGCCGGGCACAGCCGCAGCCGCGTGACTCGCTGCGTTGGGCGAGCGTGGGTTTAGGCTTTGACAACTTGTCACCAGCGCGGCCACGATCAAAAGGTTAGCAAGTTGGGTTCGATGTTGGGCTGTCATGGATTACAAAGATTATATTCATGGCAACGCAAACAAAAGCTTAAGCAAGGCAGCGCGTTCGTCCGGGCGCATCGGGCGGGGTTGAGAATAGTCATCAATGTAGGCGGTTTTGATCTCGACCCCCAAATATTTGCCATCGTAAAAAACATGGCGGTCAATAAACGTTTGATGCGCCCCGACATCAAATTGATCGCCAAAAAACAAATTGCCCGTGCCATAGTGAATGAAGCCCTTTTCGTTCACGTTGAAGCCTTGGGCGTGATGACCCTGACTGCCGTTTACCACCACCGCGCCCGCGTCGCGCAGCGCCTGAAAGTCGCGCTTTTGGTTGGGCGTGGCGGCGTAGGTGTAATATTCCTCATATTGAATGGTGGCGATAACAAGGTAGCCCTTGGCTTTGGCCTCGCGGATTTGCGCCGTGATCAGGTCTAGCTCATATTGGCTGTTTTTGCCGCAGCGCGACGAACCCGGCAAGCGATCACTGGCCCAATTGGCCCCAAACCAATTGCAGCCGATAAAGGCGATGGTGTTGCCGTTCACCGTCATGGTCAGCGTTTTCATGGCCTCGGTGCTGTTGCGCCCGCCGCCAAATGTCTTCCAGCCCATGTCTTCGTAAATTTTGAGGGTGGTCGAGAAGTGTTGCCAGCCGTAATCCCACAAATGGTTGCCGGTGAGTTCGATCACATCCGTGCCGACATCCTTTAATAATGCGACATATTTGGGGTGGCTGCAAAATTGCACCGTTGCTTCAAAAGAGGGCGCGGGGCATGCCTCCCAAAACGACACTTCGTTGCTGATGTGTGTAATATCGGCATTGCGCAGCCAATCGCGCACCAAAAGGCCGGGGTAAAGCAAGCCTTTGGACTCCATTTGCGCTGCCGTCCCGCGTGATAGTGCCGTCACACCCGTCATCGCCACCACCGACATTTTGCTTAGGTCGCGGTCGTTCAGCGGCGTCAGCGCCGCCAGTAGCGTTGGGTCGCCTTTGGCATACACCCGTGCGGTGAATGGGTATTTGGCGGCGTCGAGTTGTTTGTCAAACAAATTTTGCCCGTCCAGCCACAGCAGTTTCCAGCGTTGGTCGAGTTGGTTGAAGGGCAGCAATGCCAACACTGGGCCGGTGATGTTTTGGGCGGCTGAGATGAATTCGCCTGCTGCCACGATGCGCGACTTGACCGCTGGCGAAAGCGGGCCAAACCCGCGCTCGAACCACAAGCGTGTGTCATCGCTCATAAGCAAGGTGGGCGCTGCGGCTCCCCTGACTTCGTTGGCAAACATAGGCGTAAGCGCGTTGGCATCGCCGCGCCAAAAGGCTTGCAGCCCGCTTTGGCTGAGATTATCGGCGACGGTGGCAAAGGGTGCGGCAACCGCAAACGTGCGGGTCATGACCACGACACTGCCGGCCTCGTTGCCCAACCCAATTCGCAGATCAACCGCGCTGGGGTTGCTTTGGCTGATCACCTCAATATTGAGGCTGCGTGACAGCGTTTGAAAGCGCCCAATCGCATAATTTCGCAAATCGGGCGGCAGGTCTGGCTCAATCCACACCACTTTGCGCGGCAATGGCGTGGCTGTGGGCGGTGGTGTTTGACTTGGCGTGGCGGTGGGCTGCGTCGTGGGGCTGGGCGATGGGGCAAGGGTTGCGCTGGGTAATGGCGTCGGGCTGGGCAATGCCGTTGGCGGCACGGTTGGCGAAGTGTATTGTGAATCGCCCAAATTGGTGAACGCCACAACGGCGACCATCAGCAACAGCAAAATGATTAAGATGGTTTGAACAGCGCGGTGCATGTAAACACTAAGTATAAATGGTTAATGGACAATGGACAATGGACAATGGACAATGGACAATGGACAATGGACAATGGACAATGGACAATGGACAATGGTTAATGGACAATGGGCAATGGGCAATGGATGATGGATAATGAGTGCTTGAAATTGTCAATAGATAGTAAATTGCTCTCTCAACTGCTCCCTATCCTATTCATTGTCCATTGTCCATTATTGCATTGTCCATTATTATGAGTATTACCCCACCTCCCCACGCCGATTTTTACGGCATTTATGATGATTTGCCCCCCGACGAATTAGAGATTGTGATGACGTGGCGGCGTTTTCTCGAAGTTGAAGTGCAACCCATCATCAATGATTACTGGGATCGCGGCGAGTTCCCGATGCATCTCATCCCCAAAGTAGGCCAGTTGATCGCCAGCACCATCGGCAAAAATCAGCCGCACTTGCCGAGGTTGTCGCCGCTGGGCTGGGGAGTGCTTGCGCTCGAAATGGGGCGCGGCGACCCGAACATCTCGACCTTTTTCGGGGTGCATGTGCGTTTGTGTATGACCTCGATTTACCGTTTTGGCAGCGAAGCGCAAAAAGAGCGCTGGCTACCCGCCATGATGCGCATGGAGAAGATCGGCTCGTGGGCCTTGACCGAGCCGCTGGTTGGCTCGGCGACGGCCAAGGGGTTGCTCACCGTCGCTCGCCGCGATGGCGATTATTGGGTGCTGAATGGCGAGAAGAAGTGGAGCGGCAATGCCTCATTTGCCGATGTGAACGTGATTTGGGCCAAACGCGAGGACACGGGCGCGGTGAATGGCTTTTTGGTCGAGCTTGGCACGCCGGGCTATGAGGTGACACCGTTGCTGGGCAAGATTGCCAAACGGGCGGTAAATAATGTGACGATTGCGCTCAAAGAATGTGTTGTGCCCGAGAGCAGCCGCCTGCCCAATTGCCACTCGTTTCGAGATGTGGCGGCGCAAATTGATGATGGGCGTGCGGGTGTGGCGTGGGAGGCGGTGGGGATTGCGATGGGCGCGTATGAGGCGGCGCTGCGTTATTCGCTACAGCGCGAGCAATTTGGCAAGCCGATTGCGGCGTTTCAGCTCACCCAAGCCAAGCTGGCCAATATGCTCGGCAATGTCACTGCCATGCAAACCATGATGCTGCAATTGGCGCGTTATACCGCTAAGCACGGGCGGGCGACCCCAGAGCGGGCCTCGTTGGCGAAGATGTTTTGCACCGAAAAGATGCGCGAGACCGTCGCCATTGCGCGGGCGCTGTTGGGCGGCAATGGCATTTTGCTCGAGCATACCGTCGCCCGTTTGTTTGCCGATGCCGAAGCGGTGTATAGCTACGAAGGCTCGCACGACATGCAAATGCTCATCGTGGGGCGAGCCATTACGGGCCACAGCGCCTTTATTTAAATGAGCGAATGGACGAATGGGTGAATGAGTGAATGACTGAATGGGTGATTGAGTGATTGCCTCTCAATCACTCAATCACTCAATCACTCAATCACTCATTCGCTCATTCACCCATTCCCCGATAGTCTCTCCGCCCAAAGTCGGTCGCAATGCGAAGATATGTTGCAAGAACTGCATAATCTGATGCTTAATTGCGTGTTTTCTGAGCGATTTTTGCTAAATAATTGATGCAACCATGATATTCAGATGGATAGACTTCGTTTATAAATACCCCAGATCAATGTTTATTGAAGCAATTGTTTGGGAGTATTTATTCGATGAAGAAACAGATTAAACAATTTAAATTAGCATCGCTGGCAGCAGTGGCAACCGTCACGATGTTGGCAAGCCAAACGCCAGCACTATCGTATGAAACCGTTTCCCTGACCAAGATGCCACCAGCATTAAGCCAAATGGCGGCCAAGGCAACCGGCAAAAACATCCCTATTTTGGTGATGAAGACAGATAGCAGCGACACAGTCGAAAAATATGCCGAGTCGTTAGGCGTAGAGATTCGCCTGCGCATCGAAATGCTCAACGCCTTTGCTGCTGAGGTAGATGCCGCAACGCTGTATAAACTGGCCAAACACAATGGCGTAAAGTGGGTTTCGCCTGATGGCGAAATGGAGAGCAGCGCCATGATGCCGGCTGCCAGAGGCGAGGGGACAAGCTTGGCAGAGCAAGCGCAATATAACACAATAGGTTCACCTTTGCGGGCGGTGCGGGCAATTAACGCGCCAGCAGTTTGGCAAGCAGGTTATACCGGTCGAGGTGTCGGCGTTGCAGTGATTGACAGCGGTATTACCCCATTTAGCGACCTAAGCATACCGACCAATCGGTTGGTTGCGGCGGTAGATTTGGATGGCGATAGCGTTAACTCGACTGACGATGATTATGGACACGGTACTCACGTGGCAAGTGTGATCGCCAGTAATGGTTTGGCGACAAGTTATATGGGCGTAGCCCCCGAAGCCAATATCATCAATGTTAAAGTGGCAGATGGGCGAGGCAAGGCCAAAGTATCGTCGGTGGTGGCAGGCATGGAATGGGTGCTGCGGAATAAAGCCGCCTATAACATTCGAGTAGCGAATTTGTCGCTTAACACCACATGGGTCGAGTCGTATCACACCAGCCCGCTCAACGCCGCCGCCGAAATTTTGTGGTTCAACAACATTGTGGTGGTCACTTCGGCGGGCAATCGTGGGCCAAATACGGTGTATGCGCCAGCCAACGATCCCTTTGTCATTACCGTCGGCGGTATTGCCAACGCTGGCACTGACACGTTAATGGATGATGCAATCGCTTCGTTCTCATCTTATGGACGAACTGAAAGTGGCTTTGCTAAGCCAGACGTGGTTGCTCACGCCTATGGCATTTATGGGGTCGGGGCGAAGACACCAGTGAAGAGCAGTTATTTGTATGCCACTTACCCCAACTTCCGCTCAGGGGCCAATGGCTTTATGATGACAGGCACATCGGCGGCCGCCCCCCTTGCGGCTGGAACGGTTGCACTCATGCTTCAGGCGCATCCAACCATCACGCCAGATCAAGTGAAATATCGCTTGTCGGTTACGGCTTATGGGATTGATTATTGCCCCGCATGCACAGCGGCAGTGGCGGGGGCAGGCCAAATTGACGCCGACTGGGCGATTAGTTTCAACACCAGCAACAGCGCGAATACCAACATTCCAATTAGCAAATTAATCGTCAACAGCGGTCTAAATAATGTGGTCGGGTCATCGGTCAGTTGGA
Organism: Anaerolineae bacterium; assembly: GCA_018500105.2. Taxonomy (GTDB): domain Bacteria; phylum Chloroflexota; class Anaerolineae; order J036; family Brachytrichaceae; genus AQU-03. The sequence continues at coordinate 6,936 of JAHBAL020000097.1, read as the reverse complement.
ACAGCGTAAGCTGGAACTCGGTCAGTTGGAACTCGGTCAGTTGGAATAGCGTCAGTTGGAATAGCACGGCATGGTCGAGCGGCTTGCAAACCAGCGTCTTTTTCCAACGCTCAACCACCGGCGGCAGCGGCAAGGCCGATGGTGATTTGCTCGACGAGAATTTTGATATTGATGTTAAAAAAGAAGCGCCGACGGCTTCAAAATAAGATCGAGATACGCCTAACAACAGCAGCGCCAGCCATAATCTCGTGGCTGGCGCTGCTATTTTTCTAATGCTGCGCCCAACTATCGCCTATACTTTAAATCTATGCGGACGAACACTATTGCCAGTCTGGGTGTCATGATGTTGACGCTGAGCGCGTGCGCCAGCAACGTCACCCCCACCTCCTTACCGCCCATCGCCACCAACATCGCCATTATCAGCACGGTTGTGGCCCCAACCGCCGCGCCCAAGCCAAGCGATGTGCCAACCCCAACCGCGCAAGCCAGCCCAACCCTAGCGCCCAAAGCCACGCCAAGGCCACAACCCAGCCCAACGCAGCCCCCCGCGCCGCCCAAGCTCGACATGCGCAAGGTAAATTGGGCGCAAACGCTGGCATCTGAGCCATTGCTAACGGTTGACAAAAGTGCGCCAAGTATTGGCGGCAACAAAGACCTTATTTTTGTCAAAGAGAAAAATAAGCCCGATGCCGAAGCGGTGACGGGTTACGCCGACCCGAAGGGCGTTGTTTATGGTGACTTTTCGGGCGATTCACAAGAAGAAGCCATTTTTCACCTGCAATCGGGTGGCACGGCGGGTGATATTGGGTTGCTGGTGTTTGGCGCTGGCCCCGATGGCAAAGCCAAACTGGTGGCGACCTTGCCGGGCTACAAAATGGGGGCGCAAATTGCCAAAGGCGAATTGGTCGTGGTGGCGCCGCAATATGCCGGATGGGAGCCAAATTGTTGCGCCAGCGCCATGTTGGCGGTGCGTTATCAGCTAAAAGAGGGCAAATTGGTCAAACTCGGCGAAAAAGTTGAGCCATTTGCCCAAGCCCGCGAAGCCACCGTGCGCCAATATTACAGCTTTTTGGCCAACAAAGATTACAAATCGGCTTACGCATTTTTGCAGCCCAACATGCAAAAACTTGTCAGCTTAGAGCAATTTACGGCGGGCGAAAAAGCGGTGCTGGCGCGTGATATCCGCGCTGTAACCGATTCGCTCGATAAAAATATCGTCGGTGTCATCTTGACCGAGGCGCGGCTCGATAAAACACAGGTGCGTTGGCAAACCGACGGCATTAATTGGGATATGCAATGGAACAACACCGCCAAGCAATGGCTGATGGCGTTCGGCGGCAGCGCGGGTGGCTTGCAGCAAAGTGTCGGCACGGTCACCGGCGAATTGACTTACCCGTCTGAGGGCATCCCGCCGCTGCAATTGTATGCCCGTAACCTCGATTATGGCTTCGTGGTTGGGCAAAAAACGTTGCAAAATCAACAACGCTATACGCTGACCTTACCGGCTGGCAACTATGACATTTTCGCTTACCCACAAGGGTTGACCGGCACGGTCAAACTGGCGGGCGGCTACAGCACCTATTCACAATGTATCGAAAAGAGCAAGCCTGAAAATTGCAAGCAATATGGTGATTGGCTGACGGTTAATGTGTCGCCCGGCCAAGTTACCGCTAAAGTGAATTTGAATGACTGGTATGCACAGCCACAAGTGATACCCGCACCACCGGGGGCAAAAGAGACCGAGGCGCTGGTGCGCGGGCGGGCGGCGCAGGTGTTAATGGCATTGCAGAGCAAAAACGGCGCGGCGTTGGCGGCGCTGACGCACCCAAGCAAAGGGCTGCGGTTTTCGCCTTATGCCACCGCCAACGCCAAAGACATCGTCTTAACGGCGGCCCAACTCAAGGCGGCCTATGCCGACAAAACGGTGCGTAAATGGGGGGTGTCCGACGGCATCGGCGAGCCAATTAACCTGACGTTTGACGCCTATGCCAAGAAATTTGTGTATAGCCTCGACTTTTTAAATGCGCCCGAGTTTTCCTATAATAAACGGCTGGGCAACGGCAACAGCATTCACAATTTACCTCAGTTTTATCCCAATAGTGTGTTTGTCGAGCACTATTTTCCTGATCCCACTGGCGACGGGATTCAATGGCGCAGTTTGCGCTTGGTTTTTCAACTCGAAAAGGGCGAGTGGATGCTGATCGGCGTGGCTCATGACCAATGGACGACTTGATTTGTGTGGTGAGGGGCACGATAGCCGTGCCCCTCACCACACAATTGCCAAGCTAAGCGTCAACAATGCCCCAATATTCCATCATTTTCCACAGATCGGGCTGAATGCGAAACCAATCAACGGGGAAGAAAAGTTCTTCGGCGACCGACGAATAATAAACGCCGCTTTTGTCGGGCGGAACGCGCTCATAGCGCCATTCGGCATCGGCCTGATAAAACGAGGCACGTGGTTTATCAACCTCAATTTGCCACACCTCTAGCACCTTCGCCTCGGCAAATTGCTTCATTCGGGCTTGGCGTTGCTCGGCGGGCACGGTACTGATAATAAGATCAATGGCTAATGCTGGGCCAACCGTGTTGGGGGTAATGCAATCTGCGCCAACACTTTTGCTCAATTCTGTCGGCACAAAAACGACATCGGGCCGCATAAAGTCATTGTCTTTTTTTAGCTTAATGGGTGCGCCAGCGCCAATCACCACGCCCAATTCGTAAGCATCGGAAATAATAGAAAGTAGCCCAATACACCAGCTTTGCATGCGAGCGCGTAAGATATCGTGTGCCATGTTGTATGTTTAAGTTTGCTTAAGTTTTTGGGGCAGAAATTTTGCCCAAATATTCAAACGGCCAGAGAATAAACCAAGCACGGGCCACAATCTGCTTGGCCGGAACCACGCCCACCATGCGCGTCGCCAAATTTCGATTATCGGCCAACACAAAATATTCATCCGGCTTGAGAAAAAATTCAGTATTGTTGGCATTAAAGTCGGCGGTGGCATAGGGTTCGTTTAATACTTCGCCATTTACCAAAACCTGCCCGCTGGTCAATACCACCCGGTCACCCGGCAGGCCAATCACACGGCGTAACATCAGGGTGTTGTTTGAAGTGTCATTCACCGTCGCAATCTCGCCGCGTTGTGGCGACACCAGCCAATAGCTGGCACAACTTGTCACCACCGTGTGACCCGGCGGCAACAGCGGCGACATCGTAAAATCTTGCACCTGAACAATCACAAACAACGCATTAAAGCCCACAATCAAAATGACCAACGCCACGATATTTTCAAAAAAGCGGCGCGTTGCTCGGCTAATAGGCAGCAAATCAACCGACGTTGACGGCGATGGCATATCGCCAATTGGGTCAAGCGGCGCAAGTGCTGGCACAGATGATGTGGGAGATGGGTCTGTTTGCATAGTTTGCATAGACGGACAGAGACATTATACCCAGCGCAAAAGATTTTGACATTTGGTTAAGCTGACAGGCAGATAATTAAATCATAATGAATAAGATAAAGCCTGTTTTAACCAAAATCGCCGCGCTGATCTTGATCAGCGTTTTATTTGCCTGTAGCAGTGCTGGCTCGAATAGCCCAACCGGAACCAGCGCCACAAGCGGCAATGTAAGCGTGAGCGGGGCCTATGCCACCATGAACGCGGGGCCAAATACGGCAGCCTACATGATCATTGCCAATAGCGGCAACACCGCCGAGCGCCTCGTTGCCGCCTCGGCAACTGATGCCACCGTCGCCACATTGCACGAAACGCAAAACAATAACGGCGTTATGCTCATGTTGCCCGCCCGTGATGGCTTCGAGGTTCCAGCGCGTGGCAAAGTCGAATTGACCCCGACCGGCAAACATGTTATGCTCGAAAATGTCAAACGCCAGTTGAAAGTTGGCGACACCACCGCGATTGTGCTCAAATTTCAATCGGGCAAAGAAATCGCTTTAACCCTGCCCGTGTATGAGCCGGGTAGCCACAAACACTAAATTTATGCAAAAATACGACTATGTCATCATCGGGGCGGGTGTGTCTGGGTTGGCAGCCGCCCAACAATTGCGCCGCCAAGGCAAAACGCCATTGGTTCTAGAGGCGCGTGACCGCATCGGCGGGCGCGTGCTCACGCATCGTGGGCGCGGGTTGGTTGATTTTGGAGCGCAATATATACACGGAGCCAACGCAGCAACATGGGAATGGGTGCGCGACAACGAAATCGTCACCCAAGCTTGGTTCAACGAGACCAATCCCACAACCGCCCACACCCATTTGTTTGCGGTGGATGGGCAATGGCTGTCCGGCGACGAGGCACTCAAAACGCGCATTGCCGAATTGTGCAATCACCCCACGCAACAGCCCGCCCACGACATCAGCTTTGCCGATTATTACCGACCGCTTGCGCCCGCCGACGACCCAGCGTTTATTTTGGCAAATGTGCGCAATGAGCGCATTGAAGCCGCCGATTTGACGCGGCTCAGCGCCTATCACACCGCCCACGAGCGCAATATCAGCACCTCTGGCTGGGGCAATTTCAAAGTGCCCAATGGCTACGATGCCATTGTGGCAGCGCTGGCAAAAGAGGTCAATGTGCAATTAAATTCGCCCGTTTTACAGGTGGATTGGAGTGAAGATGGGGCGATTTTACACCTGCCCACGCAACAGATTTGGGCGCGGTATGTGATTGTCACCTTGCCGCTTAGCCTCTTGCAACTGGGCATGCCGGTCTTCAACCCGCCATTGCCCGCCGAAAAATTGCAGGCCATTCATGCCTTGGCAATGGGGCATGTGTGCAAATTGGTGTTGTGGTTCAAAACGCCATTTTGGCAAGATTTCACCTTCATCAGCACCAATGGCGTGGTGGCTTCGTGGTGGCCGGTGCTGAGCAGCCCCGCGACTTTGATGGGCTATTCGGGCGGCCCGCGTGCCATTCAACTGAGCAGTTTGGGGCAAGCTGGCGCAATAGAGCAAGGGCTGCATGAACTGAGCCAACTCTATGGCCCAGCCGTGCGCGAGCAATTTAGCGAAGGCCATTTGCAAGATTGGTCAACCGATCCTTGGGCACGCGGGGCTTATAGCTATACGCCGGTTGGCGCGGGTTCGGCGCGGCAACAATTGGCAGCAGCACTGGCAAATACGCTCTTTTTTGCAGGCGAGGCTGCCAATGTCAATGGGCATCATGCCACCATTCACGGGGCCATTGAGCGCGGACGAGAAGCAGCCGATGAGGCAATGCAAACGGGCTGATGCCACAAGAGTGACACCAGCCCGTTTACGAGATTACAAGGAGGAGCGACTACAATGTTGGCAACAATGAATGCGATGATGTGTGCTACGTTGAGGCTACGATGATAACTGCGTTGTTCCTCCCCCCACAATCTCTATTATCAACAGATCAGATCATGGTTGCAATCTATGATGCTATCATCGCACCTTAAAATCATCTAAGAAAAATATATTGATAGATAATATTTTATCTCTAAAGTAAAGGGCGGTTACTTGACGCATGGCGCTGGCAACCGGCTAGCCTTGCCCCAAATAATATCCGGTGGTGACATTGTCGGGCTGCAAATACAGATTCGCCACCCGCCGCACATCGTCGGCGGTCACGGCTTTAAGTTGATTGACATAATCGGTGAACCACGCATAATCGGCTACGATCTCGCTGTAGCCCAGCCAAAAGGCTTGATTGGTGACGGTTTCGGTGCTAAAGGCAAATTGGGCACGGGTTTGCTTGATCGCCTTGTCCAATTCAGCTTGGGTCACGCCCTCAGTTTTCACTTGCTCAAGCTGCGCCCAAATCGCCCGCTCGGCATCGCCAATGGCTTGACCGGGCTGCACGGTGGCAAAAAACGAGTAAAGATTGGGGTCAATGGTGGGCGACAAACCGCCGCCGATATCGGCGGTTAATCCCGTGTCTACCAATGCTTTGCTCAGGCGGCTGCTGCGATTGCTTGTGCCGCCGCCAAAAAACGCCAACCCGCTCGCCCCGCACAGCACCGAATCGAGCGCCACCAAGGGGAAATAATCAGGATGTTTGGCAGCGGGCACATGAAACGACATCATCAAATAATTGGTTGCGCCTTCGCCCTTCACCGTCACGCGGCGCTCGCCCACTTGGGGCGGTTCGGTCACATTAACCGCTGGCACGGCCTTGCCATTTTTTAACGTGCCGAAGGTTTGCTCGAGTTTGCCCAACATTTCGGCGTTGTCAAAATCGCCCGCCACGCACACGATGGCGTTGTTGGGGGCGTAATAGGTGCGATAGTGCTTGATCAAATCGGCCCGCGTCATCGTGTGCAGGTCGTTCATATGCCCGATCACCTCGTGACCATATGGATGCACGCGAAATGCGGCGGCCTGCACTTCTTCGACCAGCCGGAAATTGGGGCTATTTTCATACATTTGCCGCTCGTTGATGATGACCGTGCGTTCGCTTTCGACCTCTTTGCGGCTAAATTGCGTGTTTGCCATGCGGTCACTCTCAATCGCAATCGCGAGGTCAATTTTATTGGCGGGCATGGTCTCGTAATAGGCCGTAAAATCAATCCACGTAAAGGCGTTGCGTGTGCCACCCTCGCGGCTAATCAAGCGATCCATCTCAGTTTCGTCATAACGCGCTGTGCCCTTAAACATCATGTGTTCGACCCAATGCGAAATGCCGGTGCAGCCCAGCCGCTCATTGCGGCTGCCCACGCGATACCACACACACAACGAGGTGACAGGCGCGGCGTGCATTTCTTTTAACATGATGGTTAGCCCGTTTGGCAAAACGGTGCGGGTAATGAGATCGTGATTTGGCATGGTTTGGCTATTAGTATACTGTGCCACCGTATTGCGTCACCACGCTTGTGAATCATGTTTTGCCCCCAGTTTTACACCCAATTGATATGAAAATATTAGCCGTTAGCGATGAGGTTGTTGACTGGATTT
>JAHBAL020000392.1 GCA_018500105.2 Anaerolineae bacterium | reverse complement strand
TATAAGAGACACCCCCTGCCGTATCAACAGGCGGCGGTTCGCTCACCTTTTTGACATGGACCAACTTTGTGCCTGAAATGGACACGAAATTGGATCAAATGGCAAAGGCGTGGGGCGAAAAGAACAAAGTCGAAGTCAAAGTTGAGCATATCAACATTAACGACATCCCGGCCCGCCGCGCGGCTGCAATTCAGGCCAAAACCGGCCCCGACCTCATTTGGGACAGCCAAAACTGGGGCACTCTGTTCAAGGATGCATTGGTAGATATTACCGATGTCATGACAGAGGCCAACAACGCCAATGGCGGTTGGTATAAATGGACCGATCAATTTACCAAAGCCGACGGCAAATATGTGACTGTGCCACACGGCTTTAGCGGCGGCACATTTATCTATCGCGCCGATTGGTTCAAGCAAAATGGCGTCACTGTGCCCAAGACCTATGACGACTTTACCAAGGCTGCCGAAACCATGAAAAAAGCCGGCAAGCCTTTTGGTCAAGCGGTAGGCCATTCGTTTGGTGATCCTCCTGGGTTCTGGTATCCATATTTATGGGCCTATGGGGGCAAAGAAGTAGAGCAAGACGGCAAGACAGTGGCGATTAACACAAAGGAAACCATCGGCGCAATTGAGCGTGCGGTAGATATGTATAAGCGCGGCTTTGTTGATGCAGGCTTGGCTTGGGACGACAGTGCCAACAACCGATCCTATCTTGCTGAGGAAATCGCTTGCACCGAAAACGGCTCAAGCATTTACTTTGTAGCTGGACGCGACGCAGCAAAAGGTGACGAACGTGCCAAGCGCGTGCGCGAAAACAGCGATCATTTCGCCAAGCCAGCCGGTCCGAATGGCGCGTCAATCTTGGCGGGCGGCTATTACACCGGCATCATGAATTACAGCAAAAACGTGAATGCAGGCAAAGACTTCTTGCGCTATATGTTGTCAGCAGAAAACTATCTGGAATGGCTCGGTAGCGGTTCTGGCTACTTACAAGGCTTGGCTCCAAAGTATGCCGATCAGCCCATCTTCAAGACCGACCCGAAGATGAAGCCATTTGTAGACAACCTGACTCAAGCCGAGGCGAAGTGGTTGGGCTCGCCCGGCCCGCTCAGCGCCGCCGCCTTCCGCGTGTATAACAACTACACCATCGTTGACATGTTTGCCAAGGCCATCTCTGGCGAACTCAAGCCCGACGCTGCCGCCAAGTGGGCAGAAGACCAATTGAAGAACGTCTACAAATAAAGTGGATAGTGGATAGTGATAGTGGATAGCGATCTTTACTCTCCACTATCACTATCCACTATCACTATCCACTCCCACACCCTATGACAAAACGCGACCACATGCCACGCAACCGCATCTCCGAGTTTTTCGACCGCGAAGATGTTTTGGGCTATACCTTACTCATCCCAGTGGCCCTGCTATTGGGCATCTTTGTCGGTTATCCGTTTGTGTATGGGGTGTGGCTGGCGCTCACCGATACGCGCATTGCCGATTTGAGTTCGGGCAATTTTATCGGTCTCGACAATTTTGAGCGTTTGCTTTTCCGCGATTCCATCTTTCTTCAAGCCCTCAAAAATTCATTTGTTTACACTGGCATCACCACCATTTTCAAATTTGTGCTGGGGTTGCTGATGGCGGCCATTCTCAATCTTAAGTTTCGCGGCAATCGCTATGTGCGAGCGGCGACCTTGTTGCCTTGGATCATCCCAACGGTGCTCAGCACCTTGGCGTGGCGCTGGATGTTTGACGGCTCGTTTTCGGTGTTTAACTGGATGCTGCGTCAAGTTGATATCGTTGGGCCATCGTGGCTGGGGACATGGCCTTGGCCGTTCATCTCGATCATGATCGTGAATATTTGGCGCGGGATGCCCTTCTTCGGCGTGAGCTTTTTGGCGGGCATGCAAACCATTTCGCAAGAGCTGTATGAAGCCGCCATGATTGACGGCTCGACGGCATGGCAACGCTTTTGGTATATCACCTTGCCGTTGTTGCGTCCAGTCATCACGGTGGTATTGCTGCTCAGCACCATCCTGACGTTCGCCGACTTTCAAATTGTGTATGCGCTAACAGGCGGTGGCCCCGCCAATCAAACCCATTTGCTGGCGACTTACTCGTATCAAATTGGGTTGCGCGGCTTAGAAATTGGCGTTGGCGCGGCGATTTCGCTCTTTTTGTTCCCCGTGCTGGCCATTATTGTCTTTCTCACCTTGTTGACGTTGCGACGAGATGATTAAAGAGAGTCAAGAATCAAGAGTCAAGAATCAAGAGCCAAGAACCAAGAATCAAGAACCAAGAATCAAGAATCAAGAGTCAAGAGTCAAGGATCAAGAGGTAAGAAGCAAACGCTAATAACTAAAGATTAGGCATAGGCGTGAGGAATGGCGATGAAGCTAGAATTGCTCGAAGAACACCCAGCAAAGGCGCGATATGCGACACCGTTGCTGTTTGTGCATGGCGCATGGCATGGGGCATGGTGCTGGCGCGAGCATTTTATGGGCTATTTTGCCGCGCAAGGCTACGCAAATTATGCGCTTAGCTTGCGCGGGCATGGGGGCAGCGAGGGTCACGCGACATTAAATCGCACCCGCATTGCCGATTATGTGGCCGATGTCGCCGCCATTGCCAGCCAAATCACCCAAAAACACAGCGCCCCACCAGTCTTGATCGGGCATTCAATGGGCGGCATGGTGGTGCAAAAATACCTCGAAACGCACCCTGCGCCCGCAGGCGTGTTACTGGCCTCATTGCCACCCGCCGGTGCATTGGCAACCGTTTTGCGTCTGATGCGACGCCATCCGCTCATTTTTCTCAAACTCAACCTCACCGCCAATCTTTACCGAATGGTTGCCACACCAGCCTTGGCCCGCGAGGCATTCTTTTCGGCCAATATGCCCGATGCCTTGGTGCAGCAATATTGGCAAAAGCTACAAAACGAGTCGTTTTTAGGTTTCTTTGATATGCTGGCACTCAATTTGCCCAAACCTGCCCGTGTAAAAACGCCGCTGCTGGTGCTGGGCGCGGCCAACGACACCGTTTTTCACCCATACGAAGTTGAGGCAACCGCCCGCGCCTATCACACCCGCGCCACCATTTTTGCCGATATGGCGCATGACATGATGCTAGAGGCCAACTGGCGCGAACCAGCGCAACACATCGCCGATTGGCTAAAACAAAAAAATTTACCATAACTGACTTTCAAATTTGCAAACAAATATGTCAACATCGTCCAAACGTTTCCAATCCTTCATCACCACCTATTTGCCGGTCATTTTTATTTGCGTGCTGACGCTTTTTCCATTCTATTGGATGGCGCTAACGGCATTTAAAGAAAACCGCGAGCTAAACGACACCGTGATGAACCCGTTTATTTTTAACATGCCGCCAACGTGGGAGCATTTTGACTATTTGTTTGTCAAAACCAAATATGTCACTTGGGTGATCAACACCTTGATCGTGTCCATCGTTTCGACCACCTTGTCGGTGCTGGTCTCGATTATGGCGGGCTATTCGCTGGGGCGGCTGCGTTTTCGCGGGGCCAATTGGCTCGGCTGGGCCATTTTCATCACCTATCTTGTGCCACCCACCTTGCTGTTTATACCGCTGACCGAGGTGGTGAGCAAAATCGAGTTGCCGCTTAACTTATGGAAAGGCGATTTTACCCCGCAGCCGATTCTCAACTCGGTGTGGTCGCTTATTTTGGTTTACCCCACCTTCCTTGTGCCGTTTGGCACATGGCTGCTCATCGGCTATTTCAAGGGCATCCCGCGGGAATTGGAGGAAAGCGCTCTCGTAGATGGCGCGACCCGCATTCAGGCCATGACCAAAATCATCGTGCCGCTGGCGTTGCCCGGCTTGCTCTCGGTTGGCATTTTTGCCTTTACGCTGTCATGGAACGAGTTTATTTACGCGCTGGTTTTCATCAGCGATGTGGATACCAAAACCGTGCCGATTGGGGTGGTGTCCGAACTCATTCGCGGCGATGTCTTCTTTTGGGGCGAATTGATGGCGGGCGCGTTGCTTGGCTCGGTTCCGGTTGCCATTATTTACTCGTTCTTCGTAGATTATTTCGTCAGCGGCCTGACGGCGGGTGCGGTGAAGGGGTAATGTGACAAGGCAACTTTAAACTCGGAGAATGCGAAATTTTCTCGCAAAAGCGCAAAAGCGCGAAGAAAAGTTTTGCGCTTTTGCGCTTTTGCGAGAAAATTGTTTTCTAACATGAGTTGATTGAGTTATACCGACCGCTTAATCAAGCTGGAACAAATCAAGTTGCATAAATTGCCACGTCACCCCGAAGCGTAGCGAGGGGTCTGTGCGAAAAATCAGCACGATGATTAAATTCCCGCAAAGATTCCTCCTCGTTCCTCGTGCTCAGAAACTTAGATATATGTGTATATTTGATGCGTCATCCCGATACGAAGTGAGGGATCCCTGTGACCTAAACCGACACAAGCGTCACACT
>JAHBAL020000407.1 GCA_018500105.2 Anaerolineae bacterium | reverse complement strand
AGATGTGTATAAGAGACAGTCATTTGAATGTGCTGAAAACCGCCGAAATTGTGCAAGCACGGCGACAAGGTCAATCTATCATTTACAGCATGAATGCCACCGTTGTGCAAGAGTTTTTGCAACAACTGCTGGATATGTTTCAAGTGCAAGCAAAATCAGACGAGCAAATCACGCATTTACCGCATTTACCGGAGGAAAAATGAAAAACAAATCTTACTTTGGCATCATTTGTGTCATCGCCATGTTCATCATCAGCGCCCTCGCCTATCCATACATGGGCGAGCGTGTGCCCATTCACTGGAATATTCGCGGCGAAATTGACGGCTGGGGCAGTCCTTGGGTGTCGTTGCTCACTTCGCCCGTCATTGGGGCGATCATGTTGGTGCTATTTAACTTTTTGCCCAAACACGACCCAATCCAAAAAGACTATCGCCCATTTAGCGCTACCATTTCGCGCTGGAACAATGCCATTATGCTATTTTTTGTGCTACTGCACGGCGCTGTGTTGGGTGCAACCCTTGGCTGGAATATTCCCATGCCGCAACTGATTGTTGCGGGCGTGGGGCTGTTGTTGGCCTTCATGGGCAATGAAATGCGCCGCATCGAGCCAAATTCGTTTTATGGCATCCGTATGCCTTGGACAGTCAATAACCCAGCGGTGTGGCGCGAATCGCACCGCGTGGGCGGGCGCGTGTTCGTCATCGGCGGCTTGCTCATGGCGCTAACGGCCTTGCTGCCAGTCAATATGCTATCGGTCGTCTTGTTCAACGCCATCATGATCGCGATGATTGGCGGCACAATCGGCTATTCATGGTGGGTCGCCCAGCGGTTGAGGGATTAGGGTTGCAGGTTGCAAAGTGGTAGGTTGCAGGTTGCAGGTGGCAAAGTTGCAGAGTTGCAGAGTTGCAGAGTTGCAGGTTGCAGGTTGTCACTTTGCCACTTGCCACTTTGCAACCTGCCACTTGCCACTTGCCACTTTGCAACCTGCCACTTGCCACTTGCCACTTTGCAACCTGCCACCTGCCACTTGCCACTTCCCCCCCGCCACCCATTGACAAAATAAACGGGCTATGCGATAATGACAACGCTGTCGTCAACGCTGACAGCAACATTATGAGCATTACCATGCGCGAGGTAGCCGAACACGCGAAGGTCTCGATCAAGACTGTGTCGCGGGTTGTAAATGGCGAGGGCGAGATTTCACACTCGACCCGACAGCGGGTGCAGCACGCCATCACCCAGCTTGGCTACCGGCCCAACCTAATGGCGCGGGCGTTGGTCACCCAACGTTCTTATATGATCGGCTTTTTGGTGGCCGATATTTGCAACCCATTTTTTGCCGAGGTGTCACGTGGCATTCAAGATACGGCAAAAGAACATGGCTATCATTTGATTATCGCCAACACCGATGATGACGGCGACGAAGAACTGGCGGCGCTAAACGCTTTGTCGGCGCGTTTGGTGGATGGCGTGATCAAATTTAACCGCCAAACCACCACCCCTCAGCCACCCGATCAGCAAAACGCGCCCGACATCCCAACCGTTTATATCAACAGCACACCCGAATCGCTGGCAACCTTGGCAGCGGCAACGCAATCGCCCATTACCAACGTCTCGGCAGATATTTATAAGGGCGCACGGCTGGCGGTCGAGCATTTGGTGGCAAAAGGGCATCGGCATATCGGCATGTTGGCTGGCCTTGCGCCCGATGTCAACCTCATGCGCCGTCGCCGTGCTTACTTTGACGTATTGCGCGAGCATGGGTTGCCGTTTGATGAATCGCATATTGTGCATCTTTTGCCGCGTTTGAGCGATGCGCAGGCCGCCGCCAAACAGCTTTTGCTGGCAAACCCACAATTCACCGCGCTATTTTGTTACAACGATGTGTTGGCATTAGGGGCGATGCACGCTTGCGCCGAGCTTGGCCGCAAAATTCCGTCGGATTGCGCCATTGTCGGGTTCGACGATGTTGAATATGCGGCGGCGGTGTTGCCACCCCTCACCACTGTGCGCATCCCCAAACGTGAACTGGGGCGACAAGCCGCGTTGGCGTTGATACAAAAAATGGCGAACCCAGCCGCCAAAATCAATTTACCCTTGCTCAAAACCGAGTTGATTGTGCGGGGGTCAACTTAATCTACAAACCCAAAAATTATGGCAAAAATTACTTTTCTTGGCGCAGGCAGCACCGTGTTTGCAAAAAACCTGCTTGGCGATATTCTTAGTTATCCCGAACTAGCCGATAGCGAAATTGCGCTTTTCGATATTGATGCCGAACGGCTAAAGACCAGCGAAACGATGGCGCGTCATTTGGCAAATTATTTGCAGGCCAAGCCACGCATCAGCGCCACAATGGACCGCAAAGCGGCGTTGGCAAATGCCAATTACGCCATTAGCATGTTTCAGGTGGGCGGCTACAAACCTTCAACCGTGATTGATTTTGAGGTGCCGAAGAAATACGGGCTACGCCAAACCATCGCCGACACGCTCGGCATCGGCGGCATCATGCGCGGCTTGCGCACCATTCCGGTTTTTCTTAGCATGTGCAACGACATGGAAGACGTTTGCCCAAACGTGACTTTTTTGCAATATGTCAACCCAATGGCAATGAACTGCTGGGCCATTAGCCGCGCTTCGTCCATCAAGACAGTGGGCTTGTGTCACAGCGTGCAAGGCACCGCCGAGCAATTGGCCCACGACATCCAAGTGCCGATTGATGAGATCAACTACGTGTGCGCGGGCATCAACCACGTGGCGTTTTATTTGCGTTTCGAACACAACGGCGTAGACCTTTATCCCAAGATCAAAGCGGTGTTGCGCCAAGGCAAGCAACCAGCGTGGAATTTGGTGCGCTATGAACTGCTCAAGCACTTTGGCTATTTTGTCACCGAAAGCAGCGAGCATTTTAGCGAATATGGCCCTTGGTTTATCAAGCGTGATCGGCCAGAGTTGATCGAAAAGTTCAATATTCCGCTGGATGAATATATCACCCGCTGCGAAAACCAAATTGCGGGCTGGCACAAGATGCGCAGCGCGTTTGAAAATGGGCAAGGCGTTGAGCATAAGCGTAGCCACGAATATGGCAGCGGCATCATTCACGCCATGGAGACCGGACAGGCGCGGGTGATTTATGGCAATGTGCCCAACCACCATTTAATTGATAATTTGCCGAGCGGCTGCTGTGTGGAAGTGCCGGTGCTGGTAGACAAAAGCGGCTTGCAGCCGACGCGCATCGGCAAATTGCCGCCCCAACTGGCCGCCATTATGCGCAGTAATGTCAATGTGCAAGAGCTGACGGTCGAGGCCGCGCTGACCGGCAAACGTGAGCACATTTACCACGCCGCCATGCTCGACCCTCACACCGCTGCCGAGTTGAGCCTTGATCAAATCGTATCACTGGTAGATGATTTGTTGGCGGCGCACGAAAAGACCGGCTTTATGCCGGCGTTTCACTAAGCGCTTAATTGTCTAAAAAGCAATTTGATAATGTCGCCCGCGGGTTGTAGGGGTAAGGATTCGCCAAGGCATCGCCCCCAAGCGTAAATCGCTCAATGGGTGGCGGCGAATGCCGACGGCATTCGCCTATCCGATGCGCGAGCCAAGTAACGCCACAGCAAGGTAGGGCGAGGCATTTGCCAGCTTTAACGGGTTGACGATTTGTGAAATGCAAATGCCTTGCCCCTACATCAAAATTCCTTCTTGATCGTGAGGTTGGTATAAGCCCTAAATCTAATCTCATACAGCCAAGCACGCAGACAAAAGCGTTTGTAGACCCCGCAAAATTAGAAAGAACTTAACTAAAACACGCCAAAATTTCTTATTTTCCTATTGACAAAGAACATCAGTTCGGTATAATAGAACAAAAGTTCACTTAACCTTACTTGTTCAGCACTTTATATAATAGGAGATATAAGCCAATGGCACGCCCAACCCAACGGATAACCGAATCACAACAAGCGATGTTGTCTTACATTCAAGATTACATCCTCACCAATGGTCGCCCACCGACTTTCCGTGATATTCAACGCGGCGCAAATATTAGCTCGTTGTCAATGGTGAGTCATTACTTAGATATCTTACGCGAAGCGGGTGAGATTGAGTTTAACGAAAGCAGCTCACGCGGCGTATGGGTGAAAAGCCTGCCCAAGCCCGGCGATTTTGTGCGCGTGCCGATGTGCGGCGTGATCACCTGCGACGGCGAACATGGCGTGCCAACGCCCGACGCCGATGCCCTGCGCAACCCCGAAGATTGGATTCCAGTTGCCCGCAGTTTGGTGGGCAATGCCAAGCTCGAAGACCTCTATGCGCTACGCGCCCGCGGCGATTCGATGATTGATGCTATGATCAACGACGGCGATCTCGTCATCATGCGCCGCAACTTCGACTATAAAGATGGCGGGCTATACGCGGTCATGTTGTCAGATCGCAACGAAACCACCCTAAAGCGGGTGTTTAAAGATGGCAAAAAGTTTAAGCTCAAACCCGAGAACCCGCGCCTAGAGCCATTTTGGGTAGATGCACGCAGCGCCCAATTGCAAGGCCGCGTGGTCTGTGTGGTACGGGCGATGTAAACCCGCGCCGATGCAATCATGGGCAAGTTCAATCGAAAGAACGAGGAAGTGTTGCTTGCCCATGATAATTTACCTCTATTCCGCCACGATACTTGCTTGTTATTATTTTATGAATAGACAAACTTAGGCAAAAAGCAGTTTTTGTCGTTTAGTCATAAAATAATATGAATCCTTACAAAAATACAACATTTGCTCAACGTGCCACCTTGTGCGTCACTGCACTCGCAGCCTCGCTCATGGTCGGCGTCAGCCAAGTAAACGCCGAAACTGGTCTTGCCAAGGCCTCAGTCGCCATTGCCGCCCCAGCCGCAACATCGCCCGTCATTCGCAAACTCGAAAATGGCTACATAGCTGCCACTCGCCGCGTTACATGGACCAAACAGACATTTACGCTCACAGACAAGCGGATTGACAACATTAAACAATACATCACCGCTCAACAAAAAGCGGGCAAAAATGTGGATGTGTTACTCAAGGCCCTTGACGCATATGTGCCCGCCATTAACACGGACAAAGAAGTTTTTGTCGAAGCCACAACATGGCTCGAAAAGCACCCCGGCTTTGATGAAAAAGGCAAAGTAACCGACGCCAAAGAAGCACAAGCGACCCTTGACAATATTAACGCAGTGCTCAAGAAATCGGATGAAATTCGCTACGCCGCCGAAAAAGCCATGTCAACGGCGATGCGTGAATATCGCCAATCGCAGAAATAGCGGGGCAGTGGTCAGTCATCAGTAATCAGTAGTCAGTAGTCAGATTAGTAACCAGCGCACTCAAAGCTTGTCACCTGTTGGTCAGTCGTCAGTAGTCAGTAGTCAGATAGGCGATGCGAATTTTAAGCTCAAGGCTCATGGCTTGTCTGGCTACTAGATTACATTCAAAATAAGAGCAAATGGCGCAAGGCCACTTACTCCAAATTACCTAGTAACGTAAGCCCGCCCGAATTTGACGATTTGCCAAACCGGCCACAGCACAAGTGCGACTTGCATGATTTT
>JAHBAL020000082.1 GCA_018500105.2 Anaerolineae bacterium | reverse complement strand
AGATGTGTAAAAGAGACAGCTGGAAAACCGCCGCTGCCTATCGCATTAGTATCGCCTGCAATACCCACCACAGATGTTGGCAAGGCCGAACTCGCCATGAGGCCATTACCCACTTGCCCCGAATCATTGGCGCCCCAACACTTAAGACTAGCGTTGGCAATAGCACAAATATGCCCCCAACCACCATTCGCCATCGTTACCCCACTGCCTAAGCCAATCACCTCGGCGGGGGACGCTTTCGGCGTTTCTCGGTTAGTTCTCTCGCCATTACCCAATTGACCAGCATAGTTTGGCCCCCAGCACTGTAATGCGCCGTTTTTTGTAATGCCACACATATTGTTGACACTCCCCATCAGTGTTGTCATTTTGCCACTCAAGGCTTGCACTTCAACAGGCGTTTTGCTGCCAAAAGTTTCCCCTGCGTTCTCGCCATATCCGCCCCAACATTTAATCACACCTGTGGTCAAGATGGCACACGCCTCAAATGTATTAACCGCAATTGTGCTAACACCACTGCTCAGGGTGGCCACATCCACCGGCGTTTTAGCGTTGCTGGTTGAATCGTTACCCAGTTGCCCAGCGGCATTGTCACCCCAACATTTTGCCGCGCCTAGGTTTGTAATGGCACAAGTAAAATCGCCCTTGGTGACAATAAAGCTAACCCCGCTACCCAATGTAGCCACATCAACCGGTGTTTTTGAATTTTCGGTGCTATTGTTACCCAATTGCCCTAGCTCATTTAGCCCCCAACATTTCACCCCGCCCGCGCTCATCAGAGCACAGGTATGTTCCCAACCGGCTGTAATGGCACGCACACCGCTTGTAAGCCCAACAACATCAACTGGGGTTTTCGCATTTGTCATGCTGTTATTGCCAAGCTGCCCGGATCGGTTCAAACCCCAACATTTCACCCCGCCCGTGTTCATGAGTGCACAAGCATGCTTATAACCAACAGCAATACGATTCACGCCACTGTTTAGCCCGATCACATCTATGGGTATCCCTGAGTTTTCAACACTATTATTGCCGAGTTGTCCAAAATCGTTCCGGCCCCAACACTTCACCCCACCCGCATCAGTGACGGCACAGGTTGAGACATACCCAGCAGCGACTTCTTTTGCAGTCACGGGTGTTTGGCTCGGTGTCGCATTTTCGGCTTGGGTCAACCTCGTCAATGACATTGGATTCCAGCTTGTCATCAATGAAAGAAACAATAAGGTCAAAAAAATAGGTTTAAAAATATTTGTTTTTTGCATATTCACCTCAATTAAAAATTTTTCAGGCTTTAACAGTGCCATTTTTTCAACAAAGAAGGCTGTCATATTGATAAGATATTAATTTTTTACCGCTTTATCATCTTAAAATCACACGACAATCGTTCAGTATCGTCTACTTGGCATAACTTGATATAGCGTTGTGAATATTCCGGCGGTGATTCGGGTTTTGCGCTTGCATCGGTCGCTTGTGTAAACACACTATTTGCAGCAATTAATCTAATAATTAAAAACAGAGTCAAAATAAATTGAAAAAACACAATTCCCTCCATTTGATCTCACATCTATGCAAAATCACAGCAACATTCGCACACCTTACAACCCGCACGTGTTTTCGTTGTGTTTTCGCTCCGCTGCCGAGCAGCCCTTGCCCCCAACAACCGCAAATAATTTTTAATGTAAGCAAAGACAAGCAAACACAAATACGCCACAAACCCATGCTATAATTCAACCTCGTTAGCGGGCCTGTAGCGCAGTTGGTAGCGCGTCTCAATGGCATTGAGAAGGTCAAGGGTTCGACTCCCTTCAGGTCCACTGAGCATAAAGCCTAAAAGTAGTTCTTTTAGGCTTTATTTGTATCAGCAAAAAGCAAAATCGAATATTGTCGCAATGAGCGGAAGTAGTAAGTCATCCTCGCAGCGAGTTAGGAAAGCAAGGTGTGAGCCTAACACAGCGCCTTAATGAGGAGCGCAACCCAACCAAGACTGAACTCGTCCGTGAGTGGCAACGGTCGCGCCCGTCATCGCGCATGATAAGGTCCTTTTCAAATTTAAAATTGAAAATGTAAAATGTAAAATTGTTAGCTTCGTCATCAATTTTTCATTTTAAATTTTTAATTTTCAATTTCCAAAGGATAAATCAGGGTGGTACCACGAGCGCCCACTCGTCCCTGTACAGGACGAGTGGGCGTTTTCTTTTTTCGCGCAAAGCGAAATGGAGAAAGTGCAAAGTGTAAAGTAGAAAGTGCAAAGTTAATTGCCTCTTAGCACTTTATACTTTGCGCTTTGCACTTTGCATTTTGCACTTTGCACTTTCAACTAAATAAAATGGCAGACAAATATAAACCGCAAGAATTTGAAAAGAAGTGGCAAGACCGCTGGGTGGTGGATGGATTGCACAGAACCGGCGACATCCCCGGTCGCCCCAAGATGTATATCTTGGATATGTTCCCCTACCCCTCAGGCGATGGCTTGTCGGTGGGCCATGCCCGCAATTACTGCTTGACCGACGTGTATGCGCGTTATTATCGGATGCGTGGCTACAACGTGCTGCACCCGATGGGCTTCGATGCCTTCGGTTTGCCCGCCGAAAACGAGGCGATTAAACGCCAAACCAACCCTAGCGTTTTAAATAAGCAATTTACCGCCAACTACAAACGCCAAATGGATATGTTGGGGCTGAGCTATGACTGGGATCGCAGGGTGAACTCGTGTGAGCCAGACTATTACCGCTGGACACAATGGATCTTTTTGCGTTTGTTCAATTCGTGGTATGACCCCCGCGCCGACAAAGCCCGCGCCATCAGCGACTTGGAAGCCGAATTGGCCGAGCGCGGCACAGCCGACATCAGCGAAGCAGCCGAACGCGCCGGGCTGAAATACCCGGTCTGCACGGCGGCGCACTGGGCTTTGGCCAGCAAAAAACAGCGCAATGAATTTCTGATGTATTTCCGCTTGGCCTATCGCGGCGACTCGGCGGTCAATTGGGACCCAGTTGACAAAGTGGTGGTGGCGAACGAAGAAGTGGAAAACGGGCGCTCGTGGCGCAGCGGGGCGTTGGTTGAAAAAAAGATTTTGAAGCAGTGGTTTTTTAGAATCACCGCCTATGCCAATCGGTTGCACAACGATTTGGATGGTTTGGATTGGCCAGCACGTATTGTCACCATGCAGCGCAACTGGATCGGCAGAAGCGACGGGGCTGAAGTTCAATTTAAAATTGAAAATGAAAATTTGAAAATGGGGGATTCAGAATCTTCGGTTTCAAATTCTCATTTGGTAGTGTTCACCACGCGCCCAGACACGCTGTGGGGGGCCACCTTTATGGTGTTGTCGCCAGAACACCCATTGGTGGAAAAAGTAACGACGACAGGCCAAAATGAGGTGGTGAAAGCCTATGTCGCGCAGGCCAAGACCCAATCTGACGAAGCCCGCACTGCAACCGACAAAGAAAAAACGGGGGTGTTTACCGGCGGCTATGCCATCAACCCCGTCAACGATGAGCGCATCCCGATCTGGATCGCCGACTATGTATTGATGGGCTATGGCACAGGCGCGATTATGGCTGTGCCCGCCCACGACCAACGCGACTTTGAATTTGCCAAAAAATTCAATTTGCCCATTCGCACGGTGGTGCAGGGCACGGGCGTGAATGGCGGCGATGCCAACGCAACCGAGGCCAACAATGCCCGCGAAGGGGTGATGGTCAATTCTGGCCCGTTGAATGGCTTGCAGGCCAGCGAAAGTGTTGATGCCGCGATCCAATTTGTTGAACAAAAAGGCGTGGGCAAGCGCCGCGCCAATTACCGCCTGCGCGATTGGCTGATCAGTCGCCAGCGTTATTGGGGCACGCCAATGCCAATTGTGCATACCGATGATGGCGAGGTGGCGCTGGGTGATGGCGATTTGCCGGTCTTGTTGCCCGATGTCACCAGTTATAGCACGACCTTGACGGGCGAGTCGCCGTTGGCGGGGATTGACGAATTTGTGAATGTTGAAACGCCGATCAAAGGGCGGCGCGAAACCGACACAATGGCGGCGTGGGCGTGTTCGTCGTGGTATTTCTCACGCTTCGCCGACCCCAAAAACGAAAATGAGCCATTTGACATTAACAAGGTGAATGAATGGCTGCCGGTTGACACCTATGTCGGCGGGGCCGAGCATGCCGTGTTGCATTTGTTGTATTCACGCATGTGGACCAAAGTGCTGTTCGACTTGGGGCACATCAATTTTGTTGAGCCATTTAAAACTTTGCGAAATCAAGGCATGATCTTGGCGCCCGGTGTCAAAACAGACCCCGAAACGGGCCGTCAGTATCATGAAAAAATGAGCAAGTCGAAGGGGAATGTGATCACGCCAGACGAAGTGATTGATGAACACGGGGCCGATGCCTTGCGCGGCTTCGAGATGTTCATCAGCGACTTTTCACAACCCGTGCCTTGGAATTTGCAAGGGGTGCCGGGCGTGCGCCGTTGGTTAGACCGCGTTTGGCGCATTACGTTGGACCCGACCGAAGATGCGCCGAGCAAGGCCAAGGCCGAGATCACGGCGCGTGAATTGCGCCGCGTGACGCATCGCACCATTGATAAAGTGGGCCGCGATATTGAGACATTTAGTTTTAACACGGCGGTTGCGGCCTTGATGGAGTTTACCAACGCCTTGTATAAGGCGCGGGATGCCGGTTTGGTGGATACGATTGAGTGGTATCAGGCCATTGACAGCCTGCTGCGCATGATCGCGCCTGTTGCGCCGCACATGGCCGAGGAATTATGGCTGCGCATCGGCAATCGCTATTCCATTCACCAGCAATCGTTCCCATTTGCCGACCCCGACGCGATGAAGGCGGATGAGATCACGGTGGTGGTGCAGGTGAATGGCAAAGTGCGCGATCGCATCACTGTGCCAGCAGATTTGAGTGACGACGATATCAAACAACAAGCACTGGCGACCGATGGGGCCAAGCGCTTCATCGGCGACGCCCCCCCGCGCCAAGTGGTATATGTGAAAGGACGCTTGGTGAACGTGGTCGTTTAAATTAACGAGTAACGAGTAATGAGTGATCTACTCGTTACTCGTTACTCGTTACTAATCACTCGCCAACTACTTCACATGTCGCAGTTCGAGTTGCTGCAACACTTGGCGCAGCGGGATTTGACGCTCGTTGAGCAAAACAAGTAGGTGAAAAAGCAGGTCTGAGGCTTCGTCAATCAGCCGCTCATCCTCTTGGGCCACGCCCGCCATTGCGGTTTCAAGCCCTTCTTCGCCGACTTTTTGCGCAATCTTGAAACGCCCTTTGGCAAACAGCCGCGCAGTGTAACTGGTATCGGGCGAGGCATTGCGGCGCGAGGCAACCACGCCTTCGAGCAAATCTAAAAAGCCAGCGCGTGGCAATGCGTCAGGCTGAGCGCTGCGATCGGCAAAATCGTTCAGGCCGTCGCTCGTCATATATGGCTTGTGAAAACAGCTTTCCTCGCCAGTGTGGCAGGTTGGGCCAGCCGGTAACGCCTGAATGAGCAAGGCATCGGCGTCGCAATCGGTGCGAATGTCGCGCACACGCAAGACATTGCCGCTGGTTGCGCCTTTGTGCCACAACTCGTTGCGGCTGCGCGAGAAAAACCAGACTTCGCCGCTTTCGTGGGTTTTTTGGAGTGATTCGGCGTTCATCCACCCCATCATCAACACACGCCCGCTAATGGCATCTTGAATAATGGCTGGCATCAGCCCTTTGTCGTCAAATTTCAGCATAAACCCGCCGATTGTAATTCAAGAGCCAAGAACCAAGATTTAATACTAATCGCTTAATCAAAGTGGACAAGGTTGTAGGGGCAAGGCATTCGCCACCAAGTGTAAATCGCTCAATGGGTGACGGCGAATGCCTTACCCGATGCGCGAGCCAAGTAACGCCACAGCAAGGTGGGGGCAAGGCATTTGCTGGCTTTAACGGGTTGACGATTTGTGAAATGCAAATGCCTTGCCCCTACATCAAAATTCCTTCTTGACCGTGAGGTTGGTATAAGAACACAGGATACAGCATAAAGAATAGAGAAAACAAAACGATTTAAATCGGAATGCCTTATTTTCTTTGTGCGCTTTTCGGTAAAAATCTAAGTCTTAGTTGACATTAGTTCTTTACTCTGTATTCTTTGGGCTGATAATCATCCATTGCGCCGCCGATGAGGGGGTAAATAAGCCACGCCACGCTTGTGCCAAACAAGCTACCCGTCAAAATGCGCAACCACCATGTGCTTTCTCGGAATGGAATGAAGTTAAACGGTGGCTGACTGAATAGTTGCGAAAAGCCGTCGAGACCAATCGGCACAACCCCAATTAACAAAAACAGCCAAAACGGTAATTGGCGAACGCCGCGCCGACGTAGCATGGCATAAAATATGCCATTCAACGCCATCGCCAAGTAAATCGCCACGTCACGTTGACACAACGCCACTTTGTAACCCATCTGCTCATTGCCCTGAAACTCGCGGGCCGCAAACAGGCCATTGACCAGCGTGGTGTCAATGCCGGAAGCACGCTCAAAATCGCCATCGCCATTGCCACGCGCATAGATCGGCTGATCGCCAAATAAAAAGATGGAGCGAAAAGCGTAGGTATGACAGGCCATTTTGTATGGCCCGTAAACCCATTGCGCCGCATTCGTGTAACCCGCTTTCATGAGCGCAGGGGCCAGAAATGGCAGGAGCGAGTAAATGGTTAAACCGGTAACGATGAAAGCCAGCCAATGTCGCTGCAAGGCATCGCCAAAACGGTTGAGGAAGCTAGGGGTTGGGTGATTAATGGCCTCATTATATTAACTTGCGCCACAGGGTATACAATACCGCTATGATCAATCAGTCGCACAAAACCCAATTTGTGGCGCAAGGCTATTGCGTGGTTCAGGGCTTATTTGGCCCGCACGAGGTCGCGCAATATATTGCGCATTACATGCCCTTGCGCAAAAATGGCAGTTATCCCGGCGATTTGTCGGGGGTGAACACGCACAGTAACGACCCGCTCAAGGCCTACCCACGTATGATCCACATGCACCGCTGGGATGATCTTTCGTTGAAATGGGTGACTGATTCGCGTTTGGACGCATGTATGACTGCGTTGCTGGGGAGTTCGCCATTTGCGGTGCAAACCATGCTTTATTTTAAGCCGCCGGGGGCGCGGGGGCAGGCACTGCATCAAGATAATTTCTATTTGCGCGCCCAACCCGGCACATGTGTTGCCGCATGGATGGCGCTAGATGATTGTGACGAAGCCAACGGTTGTTTGCAAGTTGTGCCCAGCAGCCATGACTGGCCTTTGCTGTGCAGCCAAAAAGCCGACACCAGCGTCAGCTTTACCGATGTCACCGTGCCCATCCCCGCCGATGCGCAAATATTGCCGGTCGTGATGAAGGCTGGCGATGTGCTTTTTTTTAATGGCCAAATTGTGCATGGCAGCTTCCCCAATACTACCGCCGATCGTTTTCGCCGTTCACTCATTGGGCACTATATCGAGGGGCAAGCCGAAAAAGTCGCCCAGTTTTATCACCCTGCCCTGCGCATGGATGGCAGCCCGCTCACGCTCGATATCAGCCAGGGCGGCGGCACATGTGGCGTATGGGTCGAGCAAAACGGCGCGCCTGTCATCGAAATGGCGGGCATGGAGGGAATCGTGCGAAAGCACGAATAATCAATTACGAATTACGAATTATGAATTACGAATTAGTGACGGACAACCAATTCGTAATTCGTAATTCGTAATTCGTAATTCATATGACATGCGCACACGTGAACAATTAGAACACACCGAAATATTTACAATGGCCCCCTATGCGGTTAAAAGCGCCGAGTCGCGGGGACGCGCTTATGATGAGGATGAGCCAGCCTATCGCACTCGTTTTCAACGTGACCGTGAACGGGTATTACACACAACCGCTTTCCGGCGTTTGCAAGGCAAAACCCAAGTATTTGTCGTGACCGAGGGCGATTATTACCGCACACGCATCACGCACACGCTCGAAGTGGCGCAAATTGGGCGCACCATTGCGCGGTCTTTGGGCGCAAATGAGGATTTGGTCGAGGGCGTTTGTTTGGCACACGATCTCGGTCACCCACCCTTCGGGCATTCGGGCGAAGCAACGCTGGCCTCGCTCATGCAAGGCTACGGCGGGTTTGACCACAACCGGCATAGCTATCGCATCATCGCCGAGCTAGAACGGCGCTATCCAGCATTCCCCGGGCTTAATTTGACTTATGAATTTCGTGAGGGGATTGTAAAGCACGAAACCGAATACGATGTCGTCAATCAACACAACTTCGAACCCGATTTACGCGGGTCGCTTGAATGCCAAATTGCCTCATTTTCAGATGAGCTGGCCTACAACGCCCACGATCTGGATGACGGGCTGCGTTCTGGCTTGATCAAAATTGAGCAACTGCAAAAAGTGGGCTGGTGGCGACGGGCCTGTGAATCGGCGCACATCCAAAATGAGCCATTCGACGACCTTAATCGGCATCGGGTCATCCGAAAATTGATCGGCGAGATGACGACCGATTTAGTGCAAGAATCGTCACGCCGCATCGAGGCTGCCGATGTGCACAGCGTAGACGATGTGCGCAAAGCGGAAACGCTGCTCGTATCGTTTTCGGCAGAAGTGCAACGCCTAAACCGCGAACTGAAATCGTTTTTGTATGAAAATATGTATCGGCATTGGCGGGTATTGCGAATGCACACAAAATCGGCGCGGGTGCTAGAGGATTTGTTTCACACCTATAACGCCGACCCACGAATGCTGCCCGACAGCACCCGTGTCAAGCTAGATGCGTTGCCGGTTGAGCGCGTGGTTTGCGATTACATCGCTGGTATGACCGACCGCTTTGCGCTCGATGAACATGCCCGACTGTTTGACCCGCATGAGCGGGTGTAAGTAAAAATGAATGAATGCGTGAGTGAGTGAATGAGTGATTGATTTGCAATCGCTCATTCGCTTATTCACGCATTCATTGATTCACTAAAATTATTTAACGCCGATCGCGGTCCACGCCTTGTCGAAGAGTTCTTCGGTCTTGGCGTCTTGCAATTCAAGCAATTCGAGTTTCTTGCCCATCTTCGCCACATCAACATACACGGCAGGGTTGCTCAGCAAGTCTTTGTCAATGAAATTACCCTTGACAGCAGCCATATTCGAGCTGGGTGCGCCGGTTTCATTGGCATTTTCGCCGCCCACCTTGGCATCCAAGATGTAGTTGATGAACACTTCGGCAGTGTAGCGGTTCTTTACACCCTTGGGAATGGCAATATTGTCAACCCAGATCGTGCTCACATCCCCCGGCACAACATATTTCAAAGTTGACTTTTCACGCATGACTTGAATGGCATCGCCTGTATACATTTGTGCCACCCAAACTTGCCCGTTTAGCAACAACTTGGCGTTGTCTGGGCTGTCTTGATACGCCTTCACGTTCTTCTTTTGGTCAATCAAAACCTTTTTGGCTTCTTCAATTTGCTTGGCGTCGCTGGTATTCGATGAATATCCCTTAAAGCGCAAAGCAGCGCTTAAGGCTTCGCGCGGGTCAGCCAGCATGGCGATGCGGCCTTGCAAATCCTTCTCTGCCTCTAAAACATCCTTCCAAGAAGTCAATTCACGCTTGACCTTGCTGGTGTCATACGCAAAACCGGTCGTGCCCCAAAAGAAGGGAATGACATTTTCGCCTTTCGGATCAAAGTTCAAGGCACGCAATGCGGGGTCAACATTGGCAATGTTCGGGATGTTTTCATAGTTCATCTTCTCAACCAAGCTTTCTTTGATCATCTTGGCTGCCATGTAGTCGGTTGGCACAATGATGTCATACCCCGGGTTGCCGCCCGCCTTAAATTTGGCATACATTTCTTCGTTTTGCTCATAGGTGTCAATCTTGACCTTCACGCCATATTCCTTCTCGAACGCCTTAACAAGGCTGTCCTTGAAGTAGTTTGACCACGAATAAATGTTGAGCTGCTTGGTCAACTTGGCCTTATCTACCACCAATGGCTTGGGGGCGGCTGGCGTGGCAGTGGCCGGAACCTCGGTTGGCTTCGGCACATCGGTTGGCTTGGGGGCCTCGGTTGGCTTTGGCACGTCGGTCGGCTTGGGGG
>JAHBAL020000311.1 GCA_018500105.2 Anaerolineae bacterium | reverse complement strand
AGATGTGTATAAGAGACAGGTGCTGGCGGTGCTCGGTTGCGGGCGGCTGGTGTCGCTGAGTTGGGGCAAATGGGGCCACGCCCGTGCCTGGCTCGTTTTGCTGGCATGGCAAATGAGCGCCCTCGCCCTATTTTTAAGCTGGATGCGCACCCATGTGGGCACAGAAAATAGCCGATTGCTTATGCCGAGCATGGCGCTGCCCACCTTGCTGGTGGCGCTGGGTTGGATGGCGTTCGTCGCCCCGCGTTGGCGTGTTAAGGTTAGCGCGGCGGCCAGTCTCGGTATGTTTGCTTTGGCGCTCAGCGCCCCGTTTGCCGTCATTCGTCCGGCGTTTGCCACGCCGCCCCCGCTCAGCGCCGCCCAAACCCAAAGCCTGTCTAGCGGTGCAAATGTCACTTTTGGCGGGCAAGTGCGCCTGTTGCATGGCGAATTGGACGGTTGGCGGGTGCAGGCCGGACAGCCCCTCAAGTTGCAGTTGTTTTGGGGCGCGGCCCAGCCCATCCCCAAAAGCTACCGCGTGTTGCTCGAAGCCGTTGACCTGAATGGCGAATTGATCGCCCGACGGCGCTACATCCCCTTTCAAGGCCGATTTGCCACCCAGCGCTGGCAGCCAAATGTTTATTTCCGCGACGATTACGCGCTACCGATTGATGCCAGCGCCGCCAGCGGCCCGGCTACCATTCAGCTTGCGCTATTAACCGACGACACGCCGCCCCAATTGCTGCCGATTGCGCCCGGTGTCAATAAATTTGTGTTGGGGCAGGTGAAGGTGGCCAGCGCCAATGCCGCATCGCCAAAAACGCCCGCTGTGCCATTGACCGCTAATTTTGGCGGCATTTTAAGTTTGCGGGGGTATGATTTAGCCATGAACGGCGAGCAAGCCGCCTTACAGCTCTATTTGGCGCGTTTGCCGTCTGTAAATAATCAAATTGATAAAAATTACACGTTATTTGTGCATGTGCTCGACCGTGATGGCAAGTTGGTGACGCAAAGCGATGCTCAGCCTCTTGCGGGTCGCTATCCGACCAGACTGTGGGAGCCAAATGAGCCAGTGATTGAGCGTCGTGAGTTGGCGTTGCCGCCGCAGGTTACCCGCATTGTGGTGGGTTGGTATGACGCCAGCAACGGGCAGCGTTTGCCCGCCAACAAACCCGATGGCGCGTCGTGGCCCGCCGATGCCGTTGTAATTTGGGAACGTTAACGATGAAGCGTGTTTTTATTGCATTGTTTTGGCTGTGTTTGGGCGGGTTTGGGTTAATGTCGCCCCGGCCTGCTGCTGCCGAGATTAAATTGCCGGAAGGGTTTGTCGCCGAAGTGATCGCCGCCGATTTTGATCAGCCCACCGCATTCGACTTTTTGCCCGATGGGCGTATTTTGGTGGCCGAACGCGCTGGCATGGTGAAGGTGGTGAAAGACCGTCTGATTTATGCCCAACCCATGATTGACTTGCGCCACGAGGTGAACACGGGCGGGCTTGATCGCGGGCTAATTGATGTGGCAGTTGACCCGAAATTTGTGGTCAATGGCTATATTTATTTGCTGTATATCTACGATGCGCCGCAGCAAAAGCCCGATGCCGACGAACCGCGCAATGGCCGCCTTGTGCGTTATACGGTGGTGGGCGATGCGGTTGACCCCGACAGCGCCTTGGTTTTGCTCGACGACTACGTGTGCGAAACCCGCAATCACGGCGTCGGTTCGATTCGTTTTGCGCCCAATGGCGCCATGTTTGTCTCGTTGGGCGATGGGGCTATTTCTGAGCAAAAGACTGAGCTGTCGTATAGCGCCCAAGACCTGAATGTGTTGAATGGCAAAATAATTCGGATTGATCCCGCTACCGGGGCTGGCATTGGGCCTAAGTGGGGTGGGGCAACTGAGGCCGGCAACCCACTTTATGACAGCGCGAATCCCAAAAGCGCCCGCTCGCGCATTTGGTCGTGGGGCTATCGCAACCCGTTTCGCATGGGGGTGCATCCGGTGACAGGTGTGCCGATTGTGGGTGATGTAGGCTGGAACAGTATCGAGTCATTGCAGCAAGCAACTGCGGGCAGCAATATGGGCTGGCCGTGCTACGAGGGTGATCAACTGCGCCCCGAATATCAAAAGCATCCCATTTGTGAGCGGCTGAAGCCCAGCGATGTCACGCCGCCGTTTTATGCGTATTCACATGCTGGGGCAAACGCCTCGCTGACGGGCGGCGCTTTTAACCCCGGCGGCAATCTGCCAGATGCGATGACAGGCGATTATTTTTTCGCCGATTATTCAAAACAGTTTATTAAACGCGCCTCGTTGGACAGTAATGGAAAATTTAAGGTTGTTGCAGGCTTTGGCGAGGGCATGGGTGAACCGGTAGACCTTAAATTTTCACCCGATGGAAGGCTGTTTTACCTATCCATTTTCTCTGGGGGGCTGCGACAAATCCGCAACGTTTCTGCAACTGTCTCTGCCGCTATTTTCCCTGAAATAAGCTGTCAGCGCACCCCCTGTGTGGCCTACGATGGCACAATTTTGGGTGAAGCCCCCTTTACCATAACCTTAAATTTCGCCTCTGTATTTTCGCAGACATACTTAGAAAATTCATCCTTTCAATCATTCTTAGTCAACTTTGGCGACGGTAGTGCCACGATTTCTGTCACCAAAGCTGCCATGCTCGTGCGGCATGTTTATGCCAAAAAAGGCGATTACGCTTTGCAAGTGCGCGGCATGCCGCTAACCTCGTTGGCTCAGCGGCGAGTGACAGTTGGCAGCGCGAAGCCAGTGGTCGAGATCAAGTCGTTGAGCAATTGGATGCAAGTCAAAGGCGGCGAGAGCCTCTCGCTGGTAGCGACTGCGCGGGATGTCTTTGGGCGGCCTTTGCCCGATGCGCCCGTGTATTGGTGGGTAAATGTGGTCACCCCCGCCGGAAAAACGGCGTTGCCCGATGTCATTGGGGCTAAATCAACGCTTGTTTTGCCGTCAAATTTGCCCGATAACGCCCAAATCGAGGTGATGTGTGCCGTTTTAGGGCCAAATTATCATGTGGGTGTGAGCCAACTAACGCTTTTATCGCGTCTGCAAGATGGCTATATTCGCACATGGTGGCTGTCGCGTGGCTATCCCAACCTCAAAATTGACGAAGCTGCATTAGACAATGAAACTAATTTTTCGCTAGCCATTGGCGATAAGAGATTCAGCTTAATTCGAAGTTTGTCGCAAAATATTGATTTAAAAAACTATCTTACCCCAAATGAAGAAACCTTTACCCAAGCAACCCACATCGCTTATGCATGGGTTTGGGTCGAGTCGCCTGACGAGCGCAAAGCCTTAATTGGCATGAATTCGGACGAAAGTTTGGCTGTGTGGCTCAATCAAAAAGAAGTTTGGCGCAATCGGGTCAATCGGCCTTTCCCCGATGATTTCCGAGATATTGATTTGCCCGCCGTGACGCTGAAAAAAGGCCTCAATCAATTGCTGGTAAAGATCGCGCAAACCAACGCCAGCAATGCAACTTGGGGGTTTAAATTGCGTTTGTTAAATGCGGATGGCTCGCAAATGTCCGACGTTAGACCGATCATATATCCGATGGACGCTTTGTCTCAAAACAACAGGTAAAATCAGCCGCTAATGAAACTGTCTTGTTTACAAGAGAATCTTGCTAAAGCGCTCAATATTGTTGGGCGTGCTGTTGCCCCTCGCACGGCGACATTGCCTGTATTGACCCACATCTTGCTGGCGACTGATAACGGGCGATTACGGGTGAGTGCTACAAATTTGGAACTGGGTGTCAATTGTTGGATTGGCGCAAAAGTAGAGGACGAAGGCGCAATAACCTTGCCCGCCCGAACTCTAACCGAACTCGTGTCGCTTTTGCCGTCCGATCGCATTGACCTTGAACTAAACAATCGCACCCAAGCGGTGCGCGTGCATTGCAGCAAAACCGATACCAATATCAAAGGCATTGATGCCCAAGAATTTCCGATCGTGCCGGTTTTTGACCCTGAAGGCGCGATTTATGTCAATGCTGACGTGCTGCGCAAATTGATTGCCAAGACCGTCTTTGCTGCCGCCACTGATGAAAGCCGCCCAATGCTGACCGGCGTTCTGATTCGCATGAGCGAAGATCGCATTACGATGTATGCCTCTGACGGATTTCGGCTTAGCGTGTGTAGCGGCAGTCTTAGCCAACCGATTGCCGAGCCGCGCCAAGTGCTTGTGCCAGCCAAAACCTTGGCCGAAGTAGGGCGCATTGTGGGCGATCAACAAGTGCCCGTCGCCATTGCCATTACCCCGGCACGCGGGCAAGTTTTGTTCCATCTTGAGAACGTTGATATTGTTTCGCAACTGATTGACCAAAAATTCCCTGAAGTTGAGGCACTTATCCCCAAAAAATTTGAAACCTTGACCGTATTAAATACGGCAGATTTCTTAAAGGCATGCAAACAAGCCAGCATTTTCGCCCGTGAAGCTTCGGATGTCGTGCGTGTTCGCATTACCCCCAGTGAAGCGGGTGAAGGTAGCACTGTTGATATTACGGCCCGTGCCGATGAAAAGGGCGACAATATGAACGAACTTGAAGCTTCTTGCACGGGCATTCCGATCGAAATTGGCTTTAATGTCAAATTCCTTATTGACGTATTGTCGGTGATCGAGGCCCCACAAGTTGCCTTGAGCACAGTAACACACAAAAGCCCAGGTTTGTTTAAAGGTTTAGGCGATGAGACATTTCAGCACATCATCATGCCAATTAACTTACCCAAATCTTAGCTATCGTTAAGGTTAGGCTATATCAGCAAATAATTGCTTACATCTCTTATTCGGACTTAAGACTCTTGCTGCATAGGTGGGGGAATGACATACTTGGTTTCTGAAGTGTGATCAATGTTAGCTTCGATGTTAGTGACAAAGCATTGTGGATTTACAAAAACAATGATACTTTGAATGATATAAAATTGCGCTAAAATAAGTATTGGAAATGTTTGCTTGCATGTGTTTGCAAGCATGCTATACATTAAATTGTTTTGTATTTGCAGCATTTTGTTGTTTGTTGTAAATAAGGGTGTGGTGATTTAGTTGGTAAAATTCGCCACAAATAAGTAAATAAGACGGTCACCTGGCAGATAATAATTTGCCCTGTATAAGTAAGGATTGACATCTTATTTGCTAGACCCTATAATCGGTACCAAGATACTTAAGGAGGTTTTATTTATTAATAAAAGGAGAGTTTCGATGACATATATTTGTTTGCAAGGTAACCCACCCACCCTATGTAAGAAGGGAGACAGTCAATGAATTATTTTAGAGAAAAATTAAATTCCCAGAGGGCAAAACTTTTCACTAGAATCGCGGCGGCACTTGCAGTGCTGGCTGCGATGATTGGTGTACCAGCAGTTGTGTCTTCTGCCTTTTTGGCAGAAGAGCGAACGTTGGTAGTTACCCTCCCCCCCCGCGCACGAGTTGACGTTACGGTGAATGGCTTCTGCCTAAATCGTGGTCTGCCGTTCCCGGGTTCGCAATTGGTTATCTCAGACTTTGCCCCCGATTCAGCTCGTACAGCATTGGGTTATGCAATTGATCAAGGATTGACCAAGAGTAATAACTTTGGTACACAATTGGCGATTTGGAACAATGTTGGCTCAGCCTTATCTGCTGCAGAGCAGGCCCAAGCGCAAGCGATCATTAATGGTTCTAAAGGCGTTGCCGCTCCCGGTGTTCCAGCCGGAGCCACCTCAGTTGTTGATGCCATTCGCACAGGTGCAGTTAGCGCAGTTATTAATGGCTTTTATAACGCCACACCCGGTAGTGAAGCAGCTTATTTTGGTGCAGGTAATCTTTCCATCACCAACTTAACAGATAAGACTCAGACGATTGCCATCCCCGCTGGTGTTCGTGCACGTGACGCACGTGGCGCAGCGGTGCAAGACATGGCGATCTATGGTGTTGGTGCTGGTAGCACAACTGTTCCCGTTCAACCCACGCCTGTTCAAGTCGTTGGTCCAGCAGGTCCGCAAGGCCCAGCAGGTCCAGCGGGACCCCAAGGTCCAGCAGGCCCGAAGGGTGACACTGGCGCCGCGGGTGCTTCGGGCGCAGCCGGTCCACAAGGTCCAGCGGGTCCAGTCGGCCCAGCCGGTGCTCCAGGCGCGGCAGGTCCGAAGGGTGACACTGGCGCAGCGGGCGCTTCGGGCGCAGCCGGTCCACAAGGTCCAGTAGGCCCAGCCGGTGCTCCAGGCGCAGCAGGTCCAAAGGGTGACACTGGCGCAGCGGGTGCTTCGGGCGCAGCGGGTCCAGTAGGCCCAGCCGGTGCTCCGGGCGCAGCCGGTCCACAAGGCCCAGCGGGTCCAGTCGGCCCAGCGGGTGCTCCAGGCGCAGCAGGTCCGAAGGGTGACACTGGCGCAGCGGGCGCTCCGGGCGCAGCCGGTCCACAAGGCCCAGCGGGTCCAGTCGGTCCAGCCGGTGCTCCAGGCGCAGCAGGCCCACAAGGTCCAGCGGGCGCAGCAGGCGCTCCTGGCATAAGTTGTTTTGATCGCAATGGCAACTATCGTGGTGATGCCAACGAAGATGTTAATGGCGATGGTGTAGTTGATTATCGTGATTGTCAAGGCCCAGCAGGCGCTCCAGGTGCAGCGGGGCCACAAGGCCCAGCGGGTGCTCCGGGTGCAGCAGGTCCAGTCGGTCCAGCAGGTGCTCCAGGCGCACAAGGCCCAGTAGGTGCTCCAGGTGCAGTCGGTCCAGCAGGCGCTCCGGGCGCAGTTGGTCCAGCGGGCGCACCAGGTCCGAAGGGTGATGCCGGTGCTCCAGGTGCACAAGGTCCAGCAGGTCCAGTCGGCGCTCCGGGCGCAGTCGGCCCAGTCGGTCCAGCAGGCGCTCCAGGCGCAGTTGGTCCAGCGGGCGCACCAGGTCCGAAGGGTGATGCCGGTGCTCCAGGTGCACAAGGTCCAGCGGGTGCTCCGGGTGCAGCAGGTCCAGTAGGTCCAGCAGGCGCTCCAGGCGCAGTTGGTCCAGCGGGCGCACCAGGTCCGAAGGGTGATGCCGGTGCTCCAGGCGCACAAGGCCCAGCCGGTCCAGCAGGCGCTCCGGGTGCAGTTGGCCCAGTCGGCCCAGCGGGCGCTCCAGGTGCAGTCGGCCCAGCCGGCGCTCCCGGGCCACAAGGCCCATCGGGTCCAGCAGGCCAGAGTTGTTGGGATCGGACCGGCAATGGCCGCGCCGATGATAATGAAGATGTAAATCGCGACGGAATTGTGAATGCCCTTGACTGTATCGGCCCAGCCGGTGCTCCAGGTGCACAAGGCCCAGCAGGTGCTCCAGGTGCAGTTGGTCCAGTCGGCCCAGCCGGTGCTCCGGGCGCAGTTGGTCCAGCAGGTGCTCCGGGCGCAGTTGGTCCAGCAGGCGCTCCAGGTGCAGTCGGTCCAGCGGGCGCACCAGGTCCGAAGGGTGATGCCGGTGCTCCGGGCGCAGTCGGTCCAGCGGGTGCTCCGGGCGCAGTTGGTCCAGTT
>JAHBAL020000190.1 GCA_018500105.2 Anaerolineae bacterium | reverse complement strand
GGGCCGGGGCACTGGCTGGCGCGGCAGCGGGCTTAGAGGCAGCAGGTGCTGCAGGAGCCGGAGCTGCACCGCCAGCACGCGCTTGTTGTGCGGCGAGAGCAGCGGCACGCGCACGCTCAGCAACCGACATTGGTGCGGTGTTTGCGGCAGGAGCGGCAGGTTTGGCAGCAGCAGCGGGGGCCGCAGGCGCGGGCGCAGGTGCGCTAGCGCTGGTCTGGCCTTCATCCGCCGAACTTGCCAACATCCATGCCGGCTTGGCCGACTGGTTGGGATTAGGTGCTTGATTTGACATCAAAATTATTCCGTACTAAAACTTAGATGGATTATGAGCGTTCGCAATATATCACAGTAGATTCACTTCTATAGTGCGATTTAGCAAATGCGGTAATGACAAATGTCACAGAAGCATAACAAGGCATTACAATTCATAACCCTATGCAAATCAGTGGCTCATATTCTTATTCACGCAATGGTGTCGCAACAGGCATTCGAGAAAAATGGTCTCTTAAGATCGGTATTGGCGGGATGCTCTTTCGCACTGAGCGCGATGCCAGCATTTTTGGCTCACACATTGCGGTCGAGGCACGCGGTTTCGATTTGGCGCATCTGTTTTGGTTTCGGGTGGATTGGCGCAATACCAACCCAGACGCGGTGAAAACCGCTTCGGCGATCTACGATATCGGCCCCGACACCATTCATGTAAAACGTGAGGTTGACGGCACAATGACGCACGAGATAATCCCGCGTCCAGAGCGGTTGGTCGTTTCACCGCTCATGCGCATCTTTTATGGCGGTGTGTTGCTGCAATTAGAGGCTGCCCAAGAGGTCTGCCCCGTGCTTGTGCCTTGGATCCATCAACCCAACAATGCCCAAATGTTGCTGTCGGCCCAACTCGACCCGCGCCGCGCTCGGTTGCTCGACAAAGGCAAAATCAAGGTTGCTGGCGAAACCCATGTGGTTAAACGCTATGAATATATCGGCGGCAATTACACCGCCGACTCGCAATTTTGGGTCAACGATGCCGGTATCTTGGTGCGCTATACCTTTGCCCAAAGCCAAAATGATCTTTGGGAAGTGCAAATGACCTATGATGAATGAGTGAATGGGTGAATGAGTGAATGAGTGAATGAGTGATTGGTTGATTGGTTGATTGGTTGATTGATCGAATTGCACGTTATAATCATTTTTATTGGCTCATCGAAATCGTCAATCAACTAATCAACCATTCAACCATTCAACCATTCAGCCATTCACTCATTCACTCATTCACTATTAGGAGGTGTCCATGTCAACGGACGTTTTTTTGTCGCAAAAAGTTAACGCTAACGTAAACGGTAACAATGCACATCATTCGGGCAACGGCTTTGCCGAACAACTGCATTTGTGGGAACGCAACGAGTTGCAAGATTTTTTGCGCCGTGCCCCAGAACAAAAGCCCAGCTATGAAACCGAATCCGGCATTCCGATCAAACGTTTGTATACCCCACTCGACCTTGCCGACACCCCACTCGACAAAATTGGCTTGCCGGGCCAATATCCATTTACACGCGGGCCATACCCAAACATGTATCGCGGGCGAAATTGGACCATGCGCATGTTTGCTGGCTTTGGCACAGGCGAGGACACCAATCGCCGCTTCAAGTTTTTGGTGTCGCAAGGGCAAACGGGGCTATCCACCGCCTTCGATATGCCGACGCTGATGGGCTACGACAGCGATCATCCGATGTCCGAAGGCGAAGTAGGTGTGGAGGGGGTGGCAATTGACACCTTGGCCGACATGGAAGCACTGTTTGAGGGCATTGATCTCGAAAAGATCAGCGTCTCGATGACGATTAACCCCACCGCGTGGATTGTGTATGCCATGTATATTGCCTTGGGTCAAAAACGCGGCTACGATCTGAACAAGATGAGCGGCACAATTCAGGCCGATATTTTGAAAGAGTATCAGGCGCAAAAAGAATGGGTTTACCCGATTCGCCCCTCAGTGCGAATTTGCCGCGATTACATTATGTGGGCCGCGCGAAATATGAAGCGCTTTAACCCGATCAGTTTGAGCGGGTATCATATTTCTGAGGCGGGCGCAAATGCAATCCAAGAAGCCACATTTGTGATGGCAAACACGATTGCCTATGTCGAAGAGGTGACCAAGGCGGGGATGAATGTGGATGAGTTTGCGCCGCGTTTGTCGTTTTTCTTCACGGCGCAGGCCGATTTTTTTGAAGAAATTGCGAAATTCCGCGCCTTGCGGCGGGTGTATGCCAAAATCATGTGCGAGCGATTTGGGGCCAAAAATCCCGAATCTATGCGGCTACGCTTTCACGCGCAAACAGCGGCGATTACACTGACGCGCCAGCAGCCATATCTAAATTTGGTTCGCACCGGCATTCAAGCCCTAACCGCCGTGCTGGGCGGGGCGCAGAGTTTGCACACCAATAGTTTCGACGAAAGTTATGCCTTGCCGACCGAAGAGGCGGCAAAACTGGCGCTGCGAACCCAACAAATCATCGCCGAAGAGACAAACGTCACGGCAGTGGTTGATCCATTGGGCGGCAGTTACTATGTCGAGGCGCTGACAAATGAGATGGAAAAGCGCATTTTCGCCATGCTTGACCATATTGACAGCATTGGCGGCACAATCAAGGCCACCGAAGACGGCTGGTTTCAGCAAGAAATTGCCGACACGGCTTATCAGGTGATGCGGCGCAAGGCCAAGGGCGACAAGATTTCGGTGGGCGTGAATAAGTATGTGGATGCTGAAGAAAAAACCAGCTTCGAGATTCACCCAATTGACTTGTCGCGCCAAGCGCGACAAATTAGCCGCTTGAGCGAAGTAAAAAGCAAGCGCGATCACGCACGGGTCGCACAATTGCTGGCAGAATTGCGCACAATCGCGCTCGATCCCGCCCAAAATCTTATGCCAATTACGATTGAACTCGCCAAGGCATATGCCACGATGGGCGAGATCGTCGAAACGCTGCGCGAGATTTGGGGCAGCTATCACGAAACGCCGGCGTTCTAAGAGTTGAGAGTTGAGAGTTGAGAGTTGAGAGTAGGTTTAACCTGCTCTCAACTCACATGGGCGAGCAAGGCGCGGAAGGGCTGGATGGGGGTGAGATTGTAAGCGCCAGCATTGGCAGGCACGATGACGGTGTTGAAGCGATTCAGGGTGATTTTTTCGTCGGCGCAGCTTATTTCGGCGCTCCCTTCGATCATGGTGATGGCGTGAAAACTAGCGTGGGCGGTGTCAAGTTGTTGAGTTTCGCTTTGGCTGGTAATGAGATCGAGCGTAAAATATGGGCATTGCACCAATTCGGCTTGGTCGGTGGGTTGGAGGATTGGCGCGGGGCGATGATCACCAGTGCTGTTCGGGTCGCTTACCGCCACCGATTGCTCGATATGTAATTTGCGCCCCGCCGACGCAGGTCGGCCCCAATCGTAGACGCGATAGGTGATGTCGGATGTTTGTTGCACTTCATACAGTAACAGGCCCGGCCCCAAGGCATGAATATTGCCAGCGGGCATAAAAATCGTATCGCCAACCGCAACTTTGTGATATTTCACCCAGTCTAAGATTGTGCCGTTGCGAATAGCATCAGCCAAATCGGCGAAGGGTGTGCCTGATTTCACCCCCGAAATCACTTGCGCAGTTGGGTCGGCTTGCAACATATGCCACGCTTCGGTTTTGCCAAATTGCCCCGCGCCCTCTAGCGCAACGGCTTGGGCGTCGTTCGGGTGAACTTGCACCGACAGCCAATCGGCGGCATCGAGCAATTTGATCAGCAACGGAAAACGATGCCCCGTTTGCGCGACGACTTTTGCACCCAGCAGCGCCGCGCCTTGTTGCTCGGCCACCTCGGCCAATGTTTGCCCAGCATAAGGCCCATTGGCTATTTTGTTGCCCTCATACACCAGCCACGCCTCGCCAATCGGCGGCGTCGCCGGTTTCAGGCGTTGCCCGCCCCATACTCGCTCTTGGTATTGTGGTATTAGTTGGAACATTGAAAGTTCTGAATCCTGAGTTCTGAGTGAAAAGTGCTAAGTGCTAAGTGCTAAGTGCTAAGTGTTGAATTTGTATGCCTAATCCCTAGCCCTTAATCATTAATCCCCCATCTTTATTCTTGATTCTTGAATCTTAAATCTTGGCTCTTGGCTCTTGATTCTTGATTCTTTCCCTAGCCCCACAACTGACGCATAAATTTCAGCTTTTCGAGGGTTTGAAAACTTTGCCCGCCTTCGTGGTTGTTGTAGGTCCAAACTTTCATTCGTTTTGCACCAGCATAATGGTTATAAGCCGCGAAAACGGTAGATGGCGGGCAAATATCGTCCATTAGCGCCACCGAAAATAAAGCGCTGGCCTTGGCGCGGGTGGCAAAATTGAGACCATCAAAATACGACAAGGTATTAAAAACCGTGTCAATCTTGTCACGGTGACGCTGACAAAACCGCGCAATTTCGCTGTAAGGGGCCGAATTGGTGATCTCTGTGGCACGGCGATAATGACACAAAAAGGGCACATCGGGCAAAGCCGCAACGACATCGGGCGCAAGCGCCGCCGCCGCCAACGAAATACCGCCGCCTTGGCTGCCGCCGGTCACAGCAATGCGTGAGGCATCCACCATCGGATTTGAACGAGCCGCCTCGATGGCCCGCACGGCATCGGTGAATACGCGGCGATAGTAATAAGTGCGCGGATTCAGCACGCCGCGTGTCATAAAACCCGGAATATGCGGGTTCGTGCCATCTGGCTCTGGGTCTGGCGTATCGCCGGTGCTCCACGTGCTACCTTGCCCGCGTGTGTCCATTACAAAATGCGCATAACCGGCATTGGACCACGTTAACCAATCGAATGGAAACCCACGCCCGCCGCCGTAGCCGATAAACTCAACCATACACGGCAACGGCCCTTGCGCCGCACGTGGCACGATAAACCAGCCCTTAACCGCCTGCCCGCCATAGCCGCAAAAAGTGACATCATACGTGTCTACCATGCGTAAGCCCACATCAATGGCAGTAAATTGCGCATTTAACGGCGTTTGCCGCGTTTCATGCAAGGTCTGGGACCAAAAAGCGTCAAAATCGCTGGCTTCCGTTCGCGCCGGAAGATAGCTTTCGAGTTTGTCGAGGGGAAAATCAAAAAATGCCATAAGATGATTTTATGTTAACGGGTTGCAATGGGTTCAGACCATCGCAACGGCTGATGGGTATTATGGCCGAAAAAACACGGGTTTGATGATAGGTTCGACCGAACACATCATCAAGCCAGCGCAGCGGCAGCAACGGCTATTTGGGTTTCATTGCGGTCACCGTCGCCGCTGATGGTGGCGGCAATGGCGTTGGGGTTGGGATAGGCGTTGGGGTTTCAGTTTCGCCCCAATTGCTCAGCACCATTGACAAAAACAGCGGGCCAGATATTGCCGTTGGGGCGGCAGTCGGCGTTGGGGTGATGGTCGGCGTCGGCGTCGCTTCGGGCTGCTGCGATTGTGGCGTTGGCGTTTCACTCAAATCGCCGGTTTCCGGCGTCGCGGTGGGAATTGGCGTTTCGGTCGGCGTTGATGTCACCGTCGGGGTGCGGGTCGGCGTGTTCGTCGCCGCGCTGGTCGGCGAGGCGGTCACGATTGGCGTTGCCGTAGGGGTTGCATTTGGGTCAGATATATGTTGGCTCAGCACCAGCGACATAAACACTGGCCCGACCATGGGTGGCGTTGGCGTCACATTGGGGTCGGGCGTGTTCGTCGGCGTTAAGTTAGGATTGGGGGTATTGGTGGGTGTCGGCGTATTGGGGGCCGGCGCATTGAGCATGTGCGCAATGGCTGCACACACCGCCGGATACCACGCATTGGCAATCTTGCTATAACCATGATCGCTGGGATGCACGCCATCTACCAAATCGGCGGGAAAAATCAACGCCCCATACATGCTGTCTCTTATACACATCCGACGCAGCCGCCGAAAGCCTTAGCGTGGAATTCTG
>JAHBAL020000235.1 GCA_018500105.2 Anaerolineae bacterium | reverse complement strand
TTTGTAAAAATCGCACTCGAATGGCGATCAATCGCCATTCTACATAACAACGCCCGTTGCACGGGCTAATTTTGCAGCCCACGCAGTGGGCGTTGTTATGTAGCGCGGGGATTGATCCCCGTGCGGGCGTAGCACTCGCAAATGTTTTGGTTTGTAAATATCTAAAAATTGGCAGGTAAATATGCAAGATCTATTTTGTTTGCCTATCAGAAGAGCGAAAAATGCGGAGAAACGGCTTTTTTATGAGCCGCTTCTCCGCATTTTCCGCTCTTACGAATTTGGATGTTAAATCGAAATTTGTGCTAATTCCGAGATGAAAACTCGTCGGTTTCCACAGCAACGATATCGCGCTCGCCAAAAATGATCTTGCGGCGCATGGTCTCGCTGAGCGATTGCAATTGATCGTCCATGCGTTTCGCCACCCGCGACAACGTGCTGGCATCGGGGATGCGTCGCCCTAATTCAAGAATCTGGCGCACACGTTCGCGTTCGCTTTGGCTTAGCCAAATCATTAGCTCGCGGTAGCTCATGCTGTAATGACTACCGATCAGCACGCACGCGGCGAGTTGTGGAAAAGTGAAATGATGGGGGCTTTTTGAGTGCGAATAGCGCGGCAACGATTCACGTGCAACGGCATAGGCCGCCCGCGTGACATCATCCTCGCTTACCAATGATTGAAGCGGGTGGTCTTGCCGAATAAACAAGCGTTGTGACGTGGTCATGGTGTTGGCTGCGAAGTGGACTGTCATGTTAATTTTACGCCTATAACTTTAACAAACAACTATCTAGTATTCTTGCAATGCAAACTATCGTGAGTGCAACGAACTAAGTCAGACTTAAGATGGATTTTTTGACATGCGCCTCAATAAAATAAACTTTTGACTGGAAATGCCATTCGCAAGTTATCATGGCCGCAACAGTATAGCGCCTTATTCGCGTCTTTCAATAACTTAGGACTTACGCGAAAGCTTGATTTTTACCACAAAGCGCACGAAGAACTCAAAGATTTGCATTGGTAAACCTTCCTTTCTTTGTGCGCTTTGTGTTCTTTGTGGCGAAATATTTTTAATGCGCGTAAGTCCTAAACTTAACAATGGCGCAAAACATATGCCCATATTACGCCGCAATCGCCTCGACACAATTCGAGCATTCCAGCCAAATCTCTTTGGGCAAGGTCGGCATCGCCCGTTTGCCGTGCCCACGCTCAAACACAGGGCGATACAACACCTCGCC
Source organism: Anaerolineae bacterium (assembly GCA_018500105.2). GTDB lineage: Bacteria > Chloroflexota > Anaerolineae > J036 > Brachytrichaceae > AQU-03. The sequence goes on along the minus strand of JAHBAL020000235.1, from coordinate 10,153 downwards.
TTGTTTATGATTTTCGCCACAGGTGTGGCAGGTGGCTTGTGCATCCAACACAACAGCGGTAAACCCAGAAATCACCCAGCCATCATGCTTGGTGTGCGCAGCCAATGACTCAAGCGCTGCCCGCACCGTCAATGATTTATTGCCGCCATAATAAGTATCGGCCAGCTTATCGAGCAGCCCAACTGTTTGGTCATCAAGGGTAAAATTTAGCCTTTGCATAATAAAATTAAAAAGCAAACAATAATTTAATGATAGTATTTATATCATGCCACGCACACGTCTAATTGTTATTGCGACGCTATTGTTGGTGCTGTTGCTCGGAACAATCGCGCTTGACAACCTCATTTTAGGGGCCAACCTGATCCCCGAATTAAATTTGCCCGATTCGGCCCAGACCTTTGTCACGATTTTCTTAGGGGTCTTCATCGAAGCGGCGGCATTCTTGCTCATTGGCAGCCTTGCCTCTGGATTTGTGGCGGTGTATGTGTCAAATGACGACATTGCCCGCATGATTCCACGCAACCCCATTCTCGCCACCTGTGTCGGCGCACTCATCGGCATGATTTTTCCCGTCTGCGAATGCGGTGTTGTGCCATTGGTGCGGCGGCTTTATCAAAAAGGCTTGCCGATCTCGGCAGGATTTGCTTTCTTATTGGGTGCGCCGGTGCTTAATCCGGTGGTGATCGCCAGCACCTACGCTGCCTATGGCAACAGCACAATTCTGTGGGCGCGGCTGGGGTTCACCTTCATCATTGCGGTTGGGGTCGGTCTCATCTTCTTGTCGCAGCCCGATCCGCGCAAAATTTTGCTGCGCCCCGATCTGTTCCCCCACCTCATTTCGCCCAGCACTATTTCAGTGAGCGAAACCGCCACCTTTAAAAGCGAACATGCCGTGCATGACCAAGCCCATGATCATGGTCACGATCACGGCACAAACAGTGGACTGCAACGCGCCCTGACCATCGCTGCCGATGAGTTTTTTGATATGGGGCGTTACATGATCTTCGGCACGCTACTCTCGACCTCGTTGCAATTATTTGTGCCACAATCCACCCTGCTCAGCATCGGCACAAACCCCGTGCTATCGGTCGTTGCGATGCAAGCGCTGGCGTTCGTGCTTTCGGTATGCAGCACCGTAGACGCCTTCTTATCGCTCAACTTTATCAACACCTTCACGACCGGCTCAGTAATTGCCTTCTTGGTATTTGGCCCAATGATTGATATCAAAAGCACCATGATGTTTTTGGGCGTTTATCAACGCCGCGTCGTCATTTATTTGGCGGCATTACTAACCCTATCGGGCTTGGTTGTTGGTTTATTAATGACCTAAACTCCTTTTTGTTATGCGAAAAATTGTCACTTTAATTTTCAACCTAATGCTTGCTGCGGCGGCAATTGGGTCACTTTATTACGCCGGAACAACGGTTTATGACAAAACCCGAACCATGTCAGCCGGAACGGCTCGTCTTAGCTCGCTTGACAAAACACTCATCGGCCTTTATCTCGACCTCATCCGCAGCAGCGATTTACGCCGCTCTGTCAATAACGACCCCACCCCCAAAACATTTGTAGTGCGTCCCGGCGATACAGTCACGCAAGTTTCACAAAACCTACAAAACCAAGGGCTTGTGCGCGATGCCGAGCTTTTTCGGCTGTATGTGCGTTATAGTGCGCTTGACCAAAACATTCAGACCGGCACATTTCAGTTGCGGGCCAATATGGATATTCCGCAATTAGCGCGTTCGCTACAACGCGGCGCGGCCCAAGAAACACAAATTACCATCCCCGAAGGCAAACGCATCGAAGAAATTGCCGATTTACTCAAAGATCAATTGGGCAGCAACTACAGCCCCGATGAATTTTTGCGGCTGGCACGCCGGGCCAATTTTAGCTATGCCTTTTTGCGCGACCTGCCCAATGGCGCATCCCTTGAAGGCTATCTTTTCCCCGACACCTACCGCTTGCCCGAAAACCCCAGCGCCCAAGATGTGATTTTACGTATGCTCGACAATTATGGCAGCAAAATTGCCCCGTTGATTGAACAAAACAAGCCTAAAAACCTAAGCACCCGACAAGTGCTGACCTTGGCCTCAATTGTCGAACGCGAGGCAGTGGTAGCAAGCGAACGCCCAACCATCTCAAGTGTTTACCTCAACCGTATGAAAATTGGCATGGCCTTGCAAGCCGACCCCACCACCCAATATGCGCTGGGCTACGACCCTAAACAAAAAACGTGGTGGCGCATCTTGACGCTCGATGATTTAAAATATTCCGATCCGGCGGGTTACAACACCTATGTCAACCCAGATTTGCCACCCGGCCCAATTGCCAACCCCGGCCTCGCCTCGATTCAAGCCGTGCTACAACCCGCCCAAACGCGCTTCTTATTCTTTGTGGCCTCGTGCAACAAAGACGGCTCGCACAAATTTGCCGCCACCTTCGAAGAACAGCGGCGCAATTTGTGCCCATAACGCCTTGGGCTTACCTCACTCTCATCCCGTTATGTTATATTTCTTTTGAATTGATTACGCAAACATCCCCCAACGTAGCTCAACAACTTGGTTCCATTAAAATTATTAGCGAATCTTCTATCCGTGCCACCTTTCGCGGCGTTCCGCAATCAGTGCTAGGGCGACGCTTGGCAATTGGCGAATTATTTCCAGCCGTCACGCTGGTGTCGCCCGATTTGGCGTCGGTGGATTTAAGCCAATTTTGCGGTCAGGTTCGACTAATCAGCGTCATCCCTTCGATTGATACCGGTATTTGCGATGCACAAACGCGGCGGTTTAGCGCCGAGGCAACTCGATTCGGCGACCGGGCGCGGGTCATCACCATTAGCACCGATCTGCCATTTACCCAAAAACGCTGGCTACACGATGCCCAAATTGACAACATGACCATGTTGTCAGATCATCGTGAAATGGCATTTGGCTATGCGGTCGGGGTTTATGTACAAGAAATGCGCATTTTGCAGCGCAGCATTTTCGTCGTTGATCGCGACGATCGTATTGCCTATTGTGAATATGTGCGCGAAATCGGGCAACACCCAGACTATGATGCCGCGCTCAGCGCATTAGAGAAAGTAGCAAGTAGCCAGTAGTCAGTAGTCAGTAGTCAGTAGTCAGTAGTCAGATAGAAGAATCAAGAATCAATAGCCAAGATATAAGATCGCGCCAGATTTTTATCTGACTACTGACGACTGACTACTGACTACTGACTACTGACGACTCAGAGACATCCCATGCAATCAGTAAAAAACTTTGCTTCTCGCTTGGTCGGTCATGTCGAACAAGTGATTGTTGGAAAACACGAAGTCATCGAATTGATGGCGATTAGTTTGCTCAGCCAAGGCCATGTGCTCATCGAAGATGTGCCGGGCGTGGGCAAAACGATGCTGGCCAAGTCGCTGGCAAAAACAATTGGCGGCCTATTCAAACGCATCCAATTTACACCCGACATGCTGCCTGCCGATGTGACCGGCACTTCTATTTTCAACCAAAAAACGAACGATTTCGAGTTCCGCCCCGGCCCGATCATGGCGCAAGTGGTGCTGGCCGATGAAATTAACCGCGCCACACCCAAGACGCAATCGGCCTTGCTTGAGGCGATGGAAGAGCGCCAAGTGACGGTAGATGGCGTGACCTACACGTTGCCCAAGCCGTTCATCGTGCTCGCCACCCAAAACCCAATCGAATACGAAGGCACATTCCCGCTGCCCGAAGCCCAACTCGACCGCTTTATGATGCGTTTGTCGCTCGGCTATCCGTCGTCGGCGCAATTGATCAGCATTTTAGATGCCCAACAATTTGCGCACCCAATTGACAAGGTCAAGCAAATTATCGGCAGCGACGAATTACAAGATATGCAAGACAAGGTGCGCAGTGTGCATACCGATTTGCTTGTTAAGCAATATATTGTCAGCCTAGTCGAACGGTCGCACGCTCACCCAGATGTCTATTTGGGCGCAAGCCCACGCGGGGCTTTGGCGCTTTATCGTGCTTCGCAGGCAATGGCCGCCGTGCAAGGCCGCGATTACACCTTGCCCGATGATGTCAAGGCGTTGGCCATCGTCACACTGGCCCATCGCATCATCGTCACACCCTCGGCCCGCGTCAAAGACATCACCGCCAAAGACGTGGTGCAAGACCTCATCGAAAGCACCCCCGTGCCCGGCACAAAAATCTAAATCGTTGAGGGTTGAGGGTTAAGGGTTGAGAGCGATAACCCTCAACTCTCAACTCTCAACTCTCAACCCTTATGACTCGTTTTCGCGTTGTTTTCATTTTGTTTGTACTGACTTTGATCGGCGCATTCAACACGCGCCGAGAAATTTATTGGGCAACGACTGGAGCCTTGTTTGGCATGATGGTGGCCTCGGTGGCGTGGGCCTATCTCAGTGTCAATTGGCTGCGGATTGGGCGGCGCACCCTGACGCGGGTGGCGCAGGTAGGGCAGGTGCTCGAAGAAGAATTTGTCATCGCCAACCTCAGCCGCATCCCCAAATTGTGGCTAGAAGTGCGTGATAGCTCGACCCTGCCGTTTCACTATGCCAGCCGCGTATTGGGGTCGGTGTTGGGCGGCAATCGGCGTGGCTGGCGCGTGCAAACCGTTTGTAGCGCTCGCGGGCGCTTCACCTTGGGGCCAATTGCCATCACCAGCGGCGACCCGCTCGGCATTTACCAGCGCACCCGCAAACTCGACCACACCGCTTCGATCTTGGTTTACCCCGCCACCTACGAATTACGCTCGTTTCCGCTGCGCAGCAATGTATCGGGCGGGGGTGAGTCGTTGCGCAAACGCACACCTCATATCACCACCAACGCCGCCGGTGTGCGCGACTATGTCATGGGCGACAGCCTCAATCGCATTCACTGGCCGCTCAGTATGCGGCGTGGGCATATGGTGGTCAAAGAATTTGAGCTTGACCCCGCCGCCGAGTTCTGGGTGTTGCTCGATTTGTATGCCCAAGGTCACACCTCGGCCCCCGAAATTGACGCCGATGACGCGCCAGATGCGACTGAACTCATGCCAGTCAATGACGACTTTACGCCGTTAAAACCGAAAGCCCAAGCAGATTTTGCGCTGCCGCCCTCGACCGCCGAATACGGCATTTCGATTGCCGCCAGCATCGCCAAACACTTTCTCAATCAAAACAAATTGTTGGGCATGTTGACGTATGCCAGCGGCACAACCCAGCCCATCATCAATAAACATGCGGCCAAAAGCAAAGGCCAGCGGAGCCAAAGCCAGCGCGAGTTGGTGCAGCCCGATCGCGGCGACCGCCAACTCAACAAAATTTTGGAGCGTTTGGCGATGGTGCAAGCGCAAGGCGATGTGCCGTTTGACCGCGTGTTACGCGCCGAGGCCATGCACTTGCCGCGTGGCTCGACCATTGTTCTCATCTCAGCCTCGCCCGACCCAGCGTGGGCAACCATTGCCGGACAATTATCACGTAGCGGCGGGCGCGTCGTGGTCGTGCTGCTTGATCCACGCACCTTTAACCCTGCCGCGCCAGCCATTGACCCAGTGCTAAATGCGCTAAATGAGGGCGGCACTGCTGTGCGGGTGGTGCGTTATGGCGACAATTTTGGCGATGTATTAGCCTAGCGTCAAAGCGCAAATTTTTGGCGGCGGTGGCCGCGCTCTTGCCCCAATTTTGCCAAATGCTCGGCCAAGGCTTCGAGGCTGACAAGGTTATGCACCGGCATAAAATCGTCTATGTGCTGCAAAGCCGCTTGAATCCCGCGTGTCAGCGGTTCATAATCGCTCATACCGAGCAACGGGTTTAGCCAAATGAGGCGATGACAATTGCGGTGCAGCCGCGCCATCTCCTCGCCCAGCAAATCAACATCGCCACGATCCCAACCGTCGCTAATGATGAGCACAATCGCGCCGTGCCCTAGCACCCGTCGCCCCCAGCGAAAATTGAAGGTCTTGAGTGAATCGCCGATGCGCGTGCCGCCCGCCCAATCGTTCACCAAATGCCCCACCTCTTTGATCGCCACATCCACCTCTTTTTGGTCAATTTGGCGCGAGATGCGTGTTAGGCGCGTGCCAAACACAAACGATTCAACCGGTTGCTTGAGCGCTTGCGACACACTATAGATAAAATTGAGCAACAGGCGGGTATAGCGCTCCATCGAGCCGCTGATGTCGGCCAAAATGACGAGCGGACGCGGTTTGTATTTGGGAGTGCGCCGCGCCCAATGCAGCACGTCGCCGCCAAAATTGATGTTTTTGCGCAGGGTGCGGCGCAGGTCAATCAAGTTGTCGCGGCCCGGATGTAGGCGGCGGGTGCGACGCTGGCCCAATTGCCACACCAAATTGGCGATCAACGCCTTGACCTCGGCCAATTCTTCGGCGCTCATTTCGGCAAAATCCTTGCTGCGCAAAATCTCGGCTTCGCTATACGTCATCGTCACTTCGATAACCGGTGGTTGATTGGGATTGGGCTGGCTGTTGCCGTTATCGGGTTGCTCCTTGAGTGGCGGCGCCTTAACCACCGGTTTGGTGCGCTTGCGAATATGGGCGCGGGGAAACTGAATGACTTGGCCTTCGTCAATGTATTTGCGCCAAAACAACTTGAACGCCTGATCAAAGATGGGCAAATCTTCTTTTCGATGCACCATCAGGCTGCGCAAGGTGTAAAAAAAATCGGCCCGTTGCCCAATATTGACAAACTCGAGCGCCTGCGCCACATCCATCACCCGCGCTATATTGACCGCCAGCCCCAGCCCCCGCAACAAGCGCCCAAACAGAATGAGGTTGTGCAGCAAATGCCCGCGGGCATCGGCTGGCGCTGTCTCGGTTGCATAGTCAATTGGGCGTAGTGGTGCGCTCATCATTAACACCCCTTTAAAAAGGTCAAAAATTGTTGACGCACAGCCGTCACATTGGCGCTGTGCAAAATACCATGCCCTTCGTTAGCAAAGGTGAGCAAAATGGGCGGGCGACTTACATTTTGCAATGCGGCGGCAAATTGGCGTGTCTGTGAAATAGGAATTGTGCTGTCCAACTCACCGTGAATGAGCATAAATTGCGCATTGTTTCGATCAATATAGGTAATAGGGGATGCTTTTCGATAAGCATCCGTATTGCTGCGGTTGCTTCCCACAAAGCGAGTCACTTGCTCCTCCATATTGGGCGGGGTGCTTGGAAATGGCTGTGTCAGGTCAAATAGCCCATACCAACTGGCGACGCAATTCACTCGGCTAGAGTAAGCTGTCAATGCAGGGTCGAGGTGGACACGTGTATCGGTTGTGCCAAGCAATGCCGCGAGATGCGCCCCTGCCGAGACGCCAGCAGCGCTGATGTGTGCGGGATCAACCTGATAATGCGCCGCATTGGCGCGAATCCACCGCACGGCCCGTTGCACGTCATCCAGTTGGGTCGGATGTGGGTTGCTATTGGGCGTGACAAAACGATATTCAACGCTAAACGCGACATACCCTTGTTGGGCCAAATCCATGCCCAATTCTTGCAGTTCGCGTTTGCTGCCGCTGGCCCAGCCCCCACCGTGCAGCATCACCACTGCTGGCTTGGGGCCAAATAGCGTGTAATCAAGTGTTAGGTTTTTGCGATAAATATCGAGCAGCAGTTTTTCTCCGTTGGCTTCGCCATAAACCACATCACGTTGAACCGTGACACGATTAGCCCACCATAAGCCGCCGGCAGACATGGCAACGACGAGCACCAGCCCAGCGCCGAATAGCCAAAATCGGAAGGTTGAGCGAATTTCCATCTTATCGCGTCGCCTGCACATGCGCCAAAATGCTTTGGCTTTGCTTGCCCTTGATCTTCTCGACGTCGTCCTGATACTTCAAGATCACGCCGAGCGTTTCTTCGACGATGCTGGGATGCAGGGCTTGCTGGTCGAGTGTGACCAGTGCCGTGATCCAATCGAGCGTTTCAGCCACGCCGGGCAATTTGTATAAGTCGAGCCGCCGCAACTCTTGCACAAAGCCGGTCACCTGCCGCGCCAATTGCTCGCTGGCTTGCGGCACTTTGGCCCGCACAATGCTCAACTCTTTATCGAAACTAGGATAGTCAATCCAATAATACAGACAGCGGCGCTTGAGCGCGTCATGCACCTCACGGGTGCGATTCGAGGTCAAAATGACGATGGGCGTATGTTTGGCCTTCACTGTGCCAATTTCGGGCACAGTAATTTGAAAATCGGACAACACCTCAAGCAAAAACGCCTCAAATTCATCGTCGCTGCGGTCGAGTTCGTCAATCAGCAAGACCGGCGCGTTACTACGGCTGGGGTCAATCGCCTGCAATAACGGGCGTTTGAGCAAAAAGTCCGGCCCGAATAATTGCGCCTCGCTCGCCTGTTCGCCACGTGTTTCGGCCAGCCGCATAAACAACATTTGCCGCGTATAGTTCCATTCATACACGGCATGGCTGATATCCAGCCCTTCGTAGCATTGCAAGCGAATGAGGTCGGTATTGAGCAGCGATGTCAGCACTTTGGCGATCTCGGTTTTGCCCACCCCAGCCTCGCCCTCCAACAGCAACGGTCGCCCCAGCTTGAGCGCCAAGAAGATTGCAGTGCTTAGTCCGCGTTCGGCAACATAATTTTGCGCAGCCAGCGCGGCGTGAAGGTCATCAATTGAAGAGAAAGCGGTGAAAGAGGTTGCGTTCATTTATATCGCTAGTGTAATACAATTTGCCTCATGCTAGCCTCATATCAGCACACATACGAATTTGAAGTCCGCGATTATGAATGCGATTTACAAGGCATTGTCAATAACGCCAATTATCAGCATTATCTCGAACATGCGCGGCACAAGTTTTTAATTTCAGCCAATATTGATTTTGCCGCTTTGTCGCAGCGCGGGGTGAATTTGGTGGTGGTGCGTGTCGAGATTGATTATCTCTTTCCACTCCGCAGCAATGATCGTTTTGTCGTGGCGTCTAACCCGATTCCAGTCTCGCGGGTGCGATTCGGCATCGAGCAAGCCATTTTTCGCGTGCCAGACCACAAGCCCATCGTCACGGCCAAAATCATTGGCGCGGTGATGGACGCCAACGGACGCGCCATTCGCCCACCGCCCGAGTTAGCAATCATGTTTCCCAAGCCAGCCGCATAATCTAAAATAGTCATATGCGAACCTCTTTTCAACTCTCCCGACGCGCTTTCTTTCTCGCCGCCACGTTATTTACGCTCGCCGCCTGTGGTGGGTCGCCAAACCCACCAGTCAACCTCACCGCTGCCGACGCAGGCAAAACGGTGACAGTTGTGCTCAACAACCAAGTAACGCTCACGCTCGACGGCAACCCGACCACCGGCTACGTGTGGGAGGTTGCGCCCGACAGCACCCCCTTGCTCAAACAAAACGGGCAATACGAATACAAGGCTGCCAACACTGGCGTGGTGGGGTCGAGCGGGCAATTTGTGTTTAAGTTTGAGGTCGTCGGTGCGGGCACAGGCAAGCTTAAAATGATGTATCACCGCCCCTTTGAAAAAGGCACGCCCCCCGTCCAAACCTTTGAAACCAACATCAACGCCGCCGCTTCCGCGACGTCGGGCTATTAGATAAGTGGATAGTGGATAGTGATAGTGGATAGTTAAAACAATCACTATCCACTATCACTATCTACTATCACTATCCACTATTGACTGTCTGACAACTTGAATCGCGTCAAGCCGTCGCGGGTGATGCGGAAATTGTCGTAGTCGCGGACGACGAGGCTGTCGGCAAAGATGGCGCGGGCCTCGTCGCCGATGGCTTTTTCGGTATTGCGGCCCGAAATATGCGTTAGCAATAGGTTGCGGGCATTGGCATCACGCGCCAGCCGAGCGCCCTCGGCGGCGGTGATGTGCGCGTGTTGCCGCGCTAGATCGCGGTCAACTTCGCAATAGGTCGCCTCGGTCACGATGACATCGGCCATTTGCGCGGCGCGTAGTGCATTTTCGGTCTCGCCCATATCGCCCGTGATGACCAATTTAACCCCGCGTTGCAATTCGCCCATCACATCCTCAGAGCGAATGACGCGCCCATCGGCCAACGTAATGTCTTCGCCACGCACCAAATACCGCCGTTCAGGGCCATTTGGCACACCCAATGCGGTGGCGCGGTCATTCAAAAATGGGCGGCGATCGTGTTCTTGGAAAACATAGCCAAAGCAATCTGGCCCGCGATGGCGC
>JAHBAL020000250.1 GCA_018500105.2 Anaerolineae bacterium | reverse complement strand
GTCGTGAAGGGTTGAATCGGGCGCTTCAAGTTCGGCATTGCGTTTCCGGCGGGTGCGTTGGAATGGCGCTGCGGCCCGCCATGTTGCCTCGAAGGCCAAATCGCTCCCTTTTTCACCCATCGGAACCATGCGCGACATGATGTAATGTCCGCGCTTGCGTTCGGTGCGGGTGGTGCTGCGTCGGCCCGCCGTATTGCGGGTGAGTTTGTCGAGCGGTGTGTTGAGCTTACGCGCATTAAACACCGACCCAACATCCGTATTTTTGCCGCCGGGCGTGTCTTGGGCGGTTTGAGGCGCTTGCGGCACGCTCTGCATCATCGGCTCCGTGGGGCTGAGCGGAGATTCTTGGTTTTGGTCTAGCCCCTGATCGCTTTTTTTGCTTGCGCATTTTGCGGCTTACCGTCTTGCGGTTTTTGCTCGCTCATTTGCTGCTGCTCCATCTGCGATTCAATCTGTTGCAGCTTTTCGCTCATCATCGCCATTGCCTGTTCGCTGTCGTGGAAAGGATGGCGCTTCATGCGGTGCGGCAGGGCCAACTCTGCCGCCAGCAAAATATCTTGCTCGGTGATGTTGGTGCGCTTCATGAATGCGGCATGGGCGCGGGCGGCACGCAAAATGACGATATCGGCACGGTGACCATCCACCCCCATCGTCGCCATCAAATTGGCGATCATGGCGAGGTCGCGGTTCGTATATTTGACATCTGGCAAAATGAGGCGGGCTTCGGCAATTTCCTCACGCAGCGCCAACTCAAATTTCGTCCATTCTTCGGCAAAGGCTTGCGCGTCCGATTCGAATTGCAGGTTGCGCTCCAAAATCTTCATACGCGATTGCGGGTCTTTGATGCCGACGATGTCTACGCACAACGCGAAACGGTCGAGCAATTGCGGGCGCAAATCGCCTTCTTCGGGGTTCATCGAGCCGATAAAAACGAAACGGGCCGGATGACGGAAGCTAATGCCTTCGCGCTCAACCGTGTTCACACCCATCGCGGCGACGTCGAGCAATAAGTCAACCACATGGTCATCGAGCAAGTTCACTTCGTCAACATACAACACCCCGCGATTTGCGGCGGCCAATACGCCGGGTTCAAAGTGCTTTTCGCCTTTCTGAATGGCTTTTTCAATATCGAGCGTGCCGACTACGCGGTCTTCGGTGGCGCTCACCGGCAAATTGACAAAACGAGTTTGGCGCTTTGTTTTCTTTAATTCTTCGCCCCGCGCGGCGCGGGTTTTCAGGTCTTCGGTCCAAGTTGCGGATTGGGCGGGGTCGCACGAAAAAGCGTCGCCTTCAACGACCTCAATTTCGGGCAATAGGGCTGCGAGCGCACGCGCAGCAGTGCTTTTGGCGGTGCCACGTTCGCCACGAATGAGCACGCCACCCACTTGGGGATAGATCGCATTCAAGATCAACGCACGTTTCATGCGGTCTTGACCAACAATTGCGGTGAAGGGAAAAAGTGTCGCCATTTCTGTTTTTGTGTCCTTTAATTTCGGCGGCTTATTTTACTCCTGTCGCAAGGGTGGTTTGGTTAATGCAACATGCGCTGGATTAACGATTATTGGCTTCACGAACCGCTTTTAGCACAATATCAGGTGTGACGGCTTTTGCGTTAATATATTTTTCGACGCTTGGCAAATGAAGATGTTTACGGTCAAATGACACAAGGTAGCTAACCTCGGCTTTTTTTGCGCTAGCAACAATTGATACATCTTTGGGGTCAGGCGTGGTATGAAGCGCGGTGAGATATTCATGTGGAGCAATATCAACGATTTCCCATATCGGCAGTTGTTTTATATTTTCAAGGGCTTCGGCTGCATTAAGTTTTTTGCTCGCCACAAGGCTATACGAGGTTTCTTTGAGGACATATTGGCTTGTGATCAGCTTAAGGTATCCCTGTTGGGCCAACTGAAGGAGTTCATAAGATGCGCCTTTTAACGAATCGCACATCGTGAAAAGGACGCTGCTGTCAATGAATGCTTTGATCATCTTGTAACGTGTTGTAATCAAGACCATACAGCTCTTTCAAAAGATTTTTAGCTGCTTGTCGTCTTCCTTCCTCCCATTCTTCTAAAGTCATTCCCGCGTTTTGTAAGGCAATATCAAACTCGCTGGGTTCTGGTTGTGTTTGCAAGGAAATCTCAGGTTTGAACGGTTTTAAGATAATAACGTCACCGGCCTCAAACCACGTCACATGATTGCCTTTATCTAGGCCATATTTCTTGCGCAAGGCAAGTGGAATGACAACATGTCCAGCATTTCCGATCTTGCTGGTATCAATAGGGATGGGAGAAGGATTATTCATCTTGACGCTAATTATATAAATTGAACAAAATACACTTTTTATATTTTGAAGATTGCTGAACTGTGCAACAAGTTGCTCGGTGGTATCCTAGCTCGGGATCTGAGCTAATTGCCGATGTTTGGCTAAAAGTCTGATAGACAGCGATAAATTTGCATTTTGGCGGGGTGCGCTGAATCGCTGATGGTTGCGGCTTCTCGGCAAAGCGATTTAAAGCGCTGGCTTTGGCGAATGGGCTGAAAACCGCCTTCAAACATCGCCAAATAACCTGGCTGATAGCGCTCCCATGCCCACAAGGCCAGATCGTCATAGGTGCTGTCGTGCTGCATTTGCCGGGCCACATCGGGCTGCAACAGCCCAGCGAAATCAACCAGCCGACGCTGCGCATAATAGCCGATGATACCGACTTCGAGCGTGCCGACACTAGCGTTGGGCGCTGTATTCGCGTTTAACCATTCGCCGGTTTTTTGATACAACCCCAAGCGATTGTCATTGAAATCGCGCAATTGCACCGTCGAGCGCACTTGCGGCAACCACATCAACCCAGCAAGCACAGCGAGGAGGATGACGCTTGGCTCTTGGTTCTTGGCCCTTGGCTCTTGGTTCTCGGCTCTTGATTCTTGGTTCTTGGCTCTTGGTTCTTGGTTCTTGGCTCTTGGTTCTTGGCTCTTGGTTCTTGGCTCTTGGTTCTTGGTTCTCACCGCCGCCTCCGCCCCGACCCCGATGAGCGCGACAAGGCCGGGCGCAACGGGGCCGAAATACCAGAAATAGCCGGGCACATGCAGCAGGCTGTAGCCAATTGCATACAAGGCCGACCACGCCACCAGCCACAGCCAAGGCGAACGTCGCCAAATGGCGGTGATGAGGCCAATGAGCAGAAAAACGGTGTGCAAGAAATAGGTCGGGTAAGTCCAGTAGTAACTGGCGTAATCGAGCAAGCCCGATAGAAACAGTTGGCTGATCGCCATTTTGCCTTGCTGCTGTTTGACCATGAGCGTGATGGGCATGGGTGCGCCAAAATAACCCCACGCAAAGACAAACCAAGGCAACAGGATGCCGATGTAAACAAGGCAAAAGCGAACCAAGGGCTTGTCGGCCCAAAATTTGAAGAACAAACCCCTTGCCTGCACATGATACAGTGCGCACAAGCCCGCTAACATGATGGCATCGTGGCGGGTGAGGGTGGCGAGCGCCAATACGGCGGCAGCCCGACCCATTTGCCCACGCACAGTGAACCATAGACCAAATAACCCCAAGGTTAGGCACAAAGCGGTTTCGTTGCTGATGGTGACGGTGAGGAGCGGGTGAAGCGGATAGAGTAATAGCCCGATCAAGCCCGCCGCCGGTGTGCGCCACTGTTGCCCCAATTGCCAAAACACCCAGCCGCCCAGCGCCAAGCTGACGCAACCGATTGCAGTGCTGACCAGCGGAATATTAAATCCGACCGCGCCTGCTAACGCCAAAACCAGCGTGTAAAGCGGGGTGGTGGTGCTGAGCAAGCGCTCGCCGACATTAAACACAAACCCCACGCCGCGAGCCACATTTGCCGCGTAATGATACGTAATGTAGGGGTCGTCGTAGCCGCGACCATAAAACAAGCCATACAACGCGATGGCAATAAACCATGTCCAAAAAGTGACAATCCGTGAAACTTGCACCCCTACAATATACCAATTACGAATTACGAATTACGAATTGAACTTGCGCATCAATTCGTAATTCGTAATTCGTAATTCGTAAGTCAGATGAAGGTTTTGCATGTCATCCCCTCGATTGGCCCGCAACGCGGCGGCATGAGCCGTGCCGCGCTCGATATGTGCCGCTTGCTGGCGGCGGCGGGGATGGATGTGACCTTGGTCAGCACAGACGACGATGGCCCGAATGGGCGCTTGTCTGCGCCATTGCAGCAGCCAGTGCGCACCGATGGCTACACCACGCTGTATTTTTCGCGTCAAACGCGCCCTTACAGTGTCTCGTTGCCGTTGTGGCAATGGTTAAACGCGCATGTGGCCGAGTTCGATGTGTGTCATTTGCATGGGGTGTTTAGCTTTGCCAGCGATTTACCGGCGCGGGTGGCGCGGCGGCGCGGCGTGCCGTATGTCATCACGCCGCATGGTATTTTGTGCAATTACGGCATGACTCAGCGCCGTTCGCGGCTGAAACAATGGTTTGTGCGGGCGCTGGTTGGGCCAAATTTGCGGCAAGCCGCACTCGTGCATTTCACCACCGAGATGGAGCGCCGCGAGTCGTCACGTTGGGGCGCGATGCGCCGTTTTGAGATTGTGCCCTATTGTCTTGACTTGTTATCGCAACCTCAAACCATGCAAAATCGGTCAGGGTTGCTGTTTCTGGCTCGCATTGACCCCAAAAAAGGGCTGGATTTGCTGTTTGATGCGTTGGCGCGATTACAACACGAGCAAATTTGCCCTCGTTTGATCATCGCCGGTAGCGGCGCTGACGATTATGTCGCCTCGCTCAAGGCGTTGGCGGCGCAATTGGGCATCTCCGAGCAAATTGTGTGGGCTGGCTTTGCCGACGAGGCCCGCAAACAACAGTTGTTTGCCGAGGCCGAGGCGTTTATTTTGCCGTCGTATAGCGAAAATTTTGGCATTGCGCCGGTCGAGGCATTGGCGGCGGGATTGCCTGTTATCATCACCGAACCTGCCGCCGTGAGCGAGGCGATGGGCGCGGCAGAGGCGGCGCTGGTCACCCCGTGCGACTCGGCGGCGATTGCAAATGCCATTCGCCAACTCATCGCCAACCCTCCCTTGCAACAACGTTTGCGGCAAAATGGGCTGCAACTCACCCGCGATTATTTCTCATCTGCCGCCACCGTTGCGAGATGGGTTAACATTTATAGCCAATTAAAAAAATGAGTGAATGGGTGAATGAGTGAATGAGTGATTTCATTCGCTCATTCACTCATTCATCCATTCACTCATTCACTCATTCACTCATTTATGCTCATTGACATGCCTTGGCGCATCACCAACAACGCCCGTCGGGTGCTGGCGTGGCCTTTCATCCGGCTGGGTTTTGCGCTGCATGGGGTGCGCTGGGGGCGCGGCTGGGTGATCTTTGGGATGCCGACTATCCAGCGCTATCGCGGCAGTGTCATCGAATTTGGTGATGGCTTGTGGATGCGGTCTTGGCACGCGAGCAATCCGCTGGCCCCAAACCATGCTTGTGTCATCGCCACACGTCGCCGCGAGGCCGTCATTCGTGTGGGCAATGGCTGCGGTTTTACGGGCGCGACCTTGGTCGCCATGTCGCGCATCGAGATCGGCAACAATGTCGTGGTGGGGGCCAATGCCGTGATCGTGGATACCGATTTTCACCCGCTCGACCCTGCCGAACGCCAACGCGATTTTAACGCCGGTGCACACGCGCCAGTTATCATCGAAGATGATGTTTTCATCGGGATGCACAGTCTAATCTTAAAAGGCGTGCGGCTGGGCAAAGGCTGCACGATTGGAGCCGGAAGTGTGGTTAGCCGCGATATTCCTGCGGGCGCGGTGGCGGTGGGCAATCCAGCGCAAATTGTTAAATTAACGCAGTCCTAACCTTTTTCTAAGACTTTCGACCCAAGACAAGCTTGCTTGAATAGAAGAAAATATTGTTTATCTTGTTGGATTTTCTGAATTCTTTTTATTCTTTTTCTCGTCAACACATGGCCGCTGGGTTGCGATGGGGGATGGCGCTTGGGTTGGCGATGGGCCAATTTACCACGACTGGGCTGGCGGCGCAAAGCAACCCAAACCCGCCGATCAAAATAATGGTGTTGGGCGATTCATTGACAGCGGGCGAAGGCGCGAGTGGTTTTCAGAGTTATCGCGGGCATTTGTATCAACTTTTGACCGCCGAAGGCCACAAGGTTGACTTTGTGGGCAGCCAACGCAGCCCGAATATGGTCGAGGCCGATGAAGACCACGAAGGTCACTCCGGCTACACCATCGGCCCCGACAATGCGCGATATTGCAGCACCGTCAACAACGAATTGGCGTGTGGCCCTGAACGCTATAACTTGTTTGATAACGTTGAGCAATGGCTAAAACAAAATCCGCCGGATGTAATTTTGCTGCATGTTGGCATCAACGATTTGTTGCCGCAAACCGTGACCGTTGGCGGCGCTGGCATTGACCGCCAAGTTGACCCCGACCGCGCTCCGCAGCGTTTGCAAAATTTGGTCAAGCGGATTCGCGCTTTTGCGCCCAAAGCTAAGCTTGTGACCTCGTCATTGTTGCAAGTGCGCTGGCGCGATGGCTCGACGTGGGAGCAATATCGTGCGGTGAATGCAATGGCGCAGCAATTGGGGCAAAATCGTGATGATGGCATGTACTTTGCCGATCTCAATGCGGTTTCGCTCAGCAATGGCGATTTTTACGACAGCTTGCATTTGACAAACGCGGGCGCAAACAAGGTCGCCAAAGCGTGGTTTGAAGTCGTCAATCCGATCTTGAAGCGCTGGACATTTGCCCAGCCCAAAGCGCTGAGTGTAGACGCGAGCTTGGTTGAAAATGCAAGTGCGACTAGCCCAGAGTCAAACTCGTGTGCGAACAATTTGCTCAAAAATGCCACTTTTGGCGATGGGTTAGCCAATTGGGAAGATTGGGGCGGCGCAACCATGACCGAAGAAGCGCACCTGGGCCGCGCCATGCAAATTGGCCCTAGCGTGGGCGGGGCAGGGCAAATGGTTCCCGCCATCGCCGCATCGAGCTATACGTTGGCTGTATGGGCCAAACGCACTGGCAAACCGGTGTGGGCTGGCTTTGGCATTGCGTTTTGGGATAGCGGCAATAGCAAATTGGCGATGTATTCAATTGAAGACATTGCCAGCACTTACACGGCTTACACCATCACCGCCGTCGCGCCTTGGGGGTCAACCCGCGCCCAAGTGTGGGCATGGACCAATGGCGAAGAAGGTAACTTATTTATTGACGACATTTGTTTATTGCCGACATGGATGGCGCAACGGAGCAACACGGCAGTTGCGAGCGCTGTCACGCCCGTGCCCGTGCCAGCCGAGACAAAGCCAGCAGTAACCGCGATACCGGCGGCGCGACCTGTTGTCGCCGCCGTTGCTGCAAAACCGGCGGTCGCTGCGGTGGTCAAACCTGCTGCCAAACCTACGGCTAGGCCGGTGGTGCAGCCCGCCGTCAAGAAGCAAGTGCGGCCTGCCCCAACGCCTGTGCGCAAGCGATGAGCATCATGTGTAGAGCGTATACAATGTGGCGATATGACATCTCAATCTTCTGCGCCAGCCACTGAGCGCTGGGTTTATTTTGGAACCTACACTGAAAAATTGCCACATGTGAACGGCGTGGCCGAAGGGATTTATCGCGCTAAATTTGATTCCAACACGGGTGCATTGCGCGTGCTGGGTGTGACCTCCGGCATCGCAAATCCGTCATTTTTGGCGCTACATCCGACCTTGCCGGTGTTGTATGCCGTAAGCGAAGCCTCGCGGTCGGGGGGCGAGATCGTCGCCTTTGCGCTGGATCGTGAGACTGGCGCATTGACCGAACTAAATCGCCAAAGCACATACGGCTCTTCGCCTTGTCATGTGTCGGTTGAGGCGGCGGGGCAATTTGCCTTTGCCGCAAATTATGTTACGGGCAATGTTTGTCTTTACCCATTGGCGGCCAATGGCGAATTGCTGCCAGCCAGTGATGTGGTGCAACATCGCGGCAGTGGTGTCAACACCAGCCGTCAAGAGGGGCCACACGCCCACTCGGTCACCATTGACCGGCACAACAAACATGTGATTGCGGCAGATTTGGGGCTAGACCGGCTGTTTGTGTATGGCTGGGATGCGACGACGAAAAAGCTGGTGCTCAAGGGCACAGGTGCAACGCCCGATGGCGCCGGGCCGCGTCACATTGCCTATCACCCGAAGTTTGTATATGCCATTAATGAGCTTGACTCGACCATGAGCGTTTTTCGCTATCACGCCGAGCGCGGCGCGTTGGATTTGGTTGAGACGGTCTCGACTGTGCCGGCTGACTTTTCGGGCGTGAGTTATTGCGCCGATGTGCATTTGTCGGCGTCGGGGCAGTTCTTATATGGCTCGAATCGTGGGCATGACAGTATCGTGACTTTTGCGGTAGATGAGGCCAGTGGCAAATTGACCACGCTGGGCTATACATCAACGCAAGGGAGTTTCCCACGCAATTTTGCCATTGACCCCAGCGGGCAATTCTTGCTGGCTGCCAACCAAAATAGCAGCAACGTTGCCGTGTATCGCATTGATGCGACGAGCGGCTTGCCTGCGCCAACAGGAGCGGTGTTTGATGTGCCAACGCCAGTGTGTGTGTTATTTGTGTAGCGCTTTGGGCGTTGAGATGGCAAAATGAGGCAAAATGAGACGGATCACCGACCCGTCTCTGCCGAGCTATTCCTCATCAAACATATCGCGTAGCGCATCTTCCCAAACATCGTCGAGTTTGGTGAATGAGCGTTCCTCAAAATTTTCGGCGATGCGGGTCATGTAGTCGTTGATCGGGAAACTGGGGTTTTGGCGCGAGAGGTCGGCGACATGTTCGTGCAATTGTTCGGTTAAACGAGCGCTGTCGCGTGACAATTCGGTTAGATCGAGCCGCAGACCAAACATATGATTGAGCCGTAATAGCAGCTCGTGCCAAGCCCGATAGTCGTTTTCGATGCTCATGTTTTGCGATTTTTGCGAAAGCTGCGAAAAATCATACATGGGCACGAAGGCATACAGGGTGAAATACTCGATATTCAGCGCTTCGGCGCGATCATTCATATATGAGCCGAGGCTAACGCCGCCTTCATAGTTGGAGAAATTGACGACATATTCGCTTAGCTCATCTTTCATGCGGCGCAGGCTGTAGCTGCACGAAAAGTGACGGTCTTTGTCGAATGGCACTGAGGCATAAATGCCGCCTACCGACACCGCCCGCTTCACCCTGAGTTGTTGGGCGATGCTGAAAAATGCCTCGACATAGTCATCCACATTCATGTGTGGCTCGTCACCCAAAAAGATAACCAAGCCTTTACTATTGTCTTCGTTGCCCCAGTAATACACCTCGTTGGTGGGTTTGCGGATGCTGGTGCGATAGCCATTTTCAAACCGCACGTGTGGGCGAAACAAAAATTGCGACACTTGGGTTTGAAACAGATAAAATCCGTTGGGTTTGATGTGCCCGATTTTGCGTGCGCCCAAGGTTTCGACCAAGTAGTGTGGCAACCCCGACGACACCGAGCCAGCATCGGCCCACTGTCGCCAACCGGCCAGCATATAAATTTCTTTTGCGATTGGTCGTTCAAAAAGTTCAAGTGCCATTGACATAGGGGCTACTGTACAGGCAAAAGGTTAGAAATAGATTGGAGAAATGGCAGGGGGCAAGTGACAAATATTACGAACAAAATACAGGCCATGCAAAGATGCCGCCCAGCAATTTGCCACCCGCATGTGAGCGGCGTTTTCTTGATTGCGCAAATGACATGCGGTATGGGCGATATCTAATTGTTTTCTGGATGAGGTCGCAATGCAAAATCTGCATAAAAAGTTCTATTTTGTGATTTAATTGTATGAATTATGCTCAGGCAATGCCTCACATCGTATTTTTTGTCGCACCAGCGCGGGGCAAAGGGCAGTTTGCTGCTCGACACGGCGCATCGTATCTTGCGTCGCAATTTTGTGGTTTTGCTCATTGTTAGCGTGTTGTCAACGGCGTATCCGCCTTTGCCGCAGCCCGCCTTGGCGATGCAGGCAACAGCCCAGATGGGTAGCACTGCTGCCAATCGCGTCATCTTCAAATTACGCAGTGCGACCCCAGCGCGGCTGGCAGCGGATCAAACTGCTGCCAGTATCGCGGTGGTGTTGGGGCGCATAAGTAGCAAATTGGGCGCAGTGGCTACGCCGCTCTTTCGCGCTGAGCGAGGGCGGACGCCCCTCAAGCGCCAGCTTGGGCTAGACCGCATTTTTATCGCCACGTTGCCGCCGCATATGCCTCTGACCGAGGCTTTGGCTGCGCTGGGGCGCGACCCTGACGTGGAATATGCCGAGCCAGACTTCATTGGCACGGGGGCAGCCCTGCCTCAGCCCAATTCACCAACCGATGCGCTTGCCACGCATTCGCAAACACAGGCGGGCGGGGCCAAATTACCCAATGACAGCTTTTTTGGTTCGCAGTGGGGGCTGAACAACACGGGCCAAGCGAATGGCAAGGCTGGGGCGCATATTAATGCAGTGGCAGCGTGGGGCGTGACCACCGGCACAAATGATATTTTGATCGGCATCCTCGACACCGGTATTGATTTATCGCACCCCGATTTGACCAGAAAAATATTTGGCGGTTACGATTTCGCCAACAATGACGAGTTGCCGCGGGATGATCACGGGCATGGCACGCATATTGCCGGTATTGTGGGGGCGCAAAGCAATAATGGCATCGGCGTTGCGGGGGTATGTTGGAACTGCCGCATGATGGTGGTGAAAGTGCTGGATGAGGAAAATCGGGGATATTACAGTTGGTGGTCAAGCGGAATTGAGTATGCGGTGGATCATGATGTTCATGCTATTAATATGAGTATGGGCGGCAATAGTCTTTCGTTGTCGCTGCAAGATGCGGTGCGTTATGCCTATTTTGCAAATGTGCCGATTTTGGCGGCGATGATGAACGAAGGCAGCAGCGCTTTAAATTACCCTGCCGCTTTTCCTGAGGTGATTGCGGTGGGGATGACTAATCGCAATGATGTGCGGGATGTGCGCTCAAGCTATGGCGCACACATTCATTTGGTTGCGCCCGGTACCGATATTTACAGCACCATGCGCGGGAATACCTATGCGTTGATGACCGGCACGTCTATGGCAACGCCGTATGTGACGGGTGTGGTTGGGTTGTTGTATGGCATTTCGGCCAAATTTACGGTTGAGCAAATTCGTCGTATTTTGCAACATGGGGCCGACGATTTGGTGGGCGCAAAAAGCGAAGATGTGACGGGCTGGGATCAATATTATGGGCATGGACGCTTAAATGCGCTTAAGGCGGTGAATTATGCGCAAAACAGCGTGATGAAGCAAGTTAGTCTGAGCACCAGCGATTTTGTGCCCGCCCGAACGCAACAGCCGATGCGGGCCGATATTGGCGCGGCGGCGCTCATTGGGCCAGTGACTTATACGTGGGAAGCCAGTGATTTGCAGCCGTTTGTGGACAAAGCCGAATCGAACAACAGCAATGTGGCGATGACATGGACGGTAGCGGGGACGAAAAATATTACCGTGACGGTGGATAATGGCGTGAGTGTGGTGAGTGCCACCCGCACGATTGAGGTTTTTCCGACGGTGGCCGCCGATTTTGTCACGCAACCCGCGCCTGTGCAAGGCCCAGCGCCGTTGTCTGTGACTTTTCAGAACCGCTCGACGGGCGATGGACTGAGTTATTTTTGGGCGTTTGGCGATGGCGCGACCAGCACCGAGACCAATCCCAGCTATGTTTATATCGCGCCGGGGGTATATTCGGTGATGTTGCTGGTGACAAGCACCAATGGGGTGACCTCGGTGTTGCGGGCGAATGATCTTGTGACGGTGACGTTGGCGACCGCCACGGCAACGCCTACCGCGACACCCAGTGTGACGGCTACCAGTATGATGACCTCAACGCCGGCACCGTTTGAAGTGACGCAATTGTTTTTGCCGGTGGTTGTGTTGAGCACGGGCGAGATGGTCACACCGACGGCGACGGCATTGCCGCCATCAATGCCAACCATTACGGCGACGGTCAAAATATCGCTCACGCCGACTGTTGTTGTGACCAAAAATTGAAACCGATTGCGTGGTGTTTTGAACCATTGGTGAGATCGCTGCGTATACTAAATCAATATTATCGGATTATCGGAAGACGAGAAAAAAACGAAATGATGTCTGCAACCCACCAAACTTTACCGCGCCACCCATTTTTATTGCTCGATAGCGACCGTCAAATTGCGCTGAATCAAGTTTTGGTGCGCATTGGGCGATCACGCGAGATGGACGTGGTGATTGATGATCGGCGCGTGTCGCGCAGCCATGTGGAATTTCGCTGGCAAAGTGATACGTTGCGTTATTTGTGCGTTGATCAAAATAGCACCGGCGGCACAAAAATCAATGGCTACCCCATTTTGCAATGCCCGCTTGAGGCCGGTGATGTCATTTCGTTGGGCGGTTACGAAATTATTTACGGCGAAGAATTTGCCTTGCCCATCGAACCCGACGACGTGTGGAAAGGCCCAACAGAAGGAGTTATGAATGATAAGTTATGAGTTATGAATGATGAGTTATGAATGGCTTATCTTTTGATATTCATAACTCATAACTCATAACTCATCATTCATCATTCATAACTCAATCTATGTCATCCATTTTAAGCAGATGATGGCGGTCGTTGAGCGAGCGCAATTTCCAATGCCCGTGCGAATATTCGAGGCGGGTAACACTAGTGTTGCCGAGCGAAAATGGCTGGGGACGGGCGGCAGGCAGCCCGATGGCATAGGCGATCATTTGGCTGATGGTTCCCCCGTGCGAGACGATCAACACGGTTTGCCCTATGCGGGCCGAAAACGTATCTTGCATAAATGCCTGCACCCGATCTCGAATTTCCTTCACGCTTTCGCCGCCGGGCGGAGTGTGCCCATGACGCTCAACCCCATAAAATGCTTGAATTTCGGGCACGGTCATACCCGTAATGGCACCGAGGTTATATTCAAGCAGACGATCATCTTTGCGCACAACTAATCCATGATGCACCGCGATGGCTTGGGCGGTCTCTGAGGCGCGTAGCGATGGGCTGGCGATGATGGCATGGAACGATTTGCGTTTAAACCGCTCCCCCAGCAAACGTGCTTGCTCATTGCCATAGGCATCTAGCGGCGAGTCGAGCCAGCCCTGTACGCGCTCTGCGGCGTTGGCTTCACTTCGGGCGTGGCGTATGAGATAAAACGTTGTATAAGCGTGCATAGATGCTGTGCCTTCTGAAAATGTGTTTGTTACTCGTTATCTGTTACTTGCTATTTATTACTCGTTACTCGTTACTCGTTATTTTTTGCATTTCCGAGGCTCGATACTAACTCGATACTAATCAGAAGTTGATTTTAATGCTTGCAGGTTGTATTTAAAAAATCAACAATGGTCGAGAGCGATGTGCCGGGGCCAAAAACGCCCGCGACCCCCATTTTCTTCAAGGCGGTGGCGTCTTCGTCGGGGATGATGCCACCGGCGATGACAGGCACATCCTCGAGACCACGCTCGCGCATGACATTGACAATACGCGGCAACAATTCGTTATGTGCGCCGCTCAAAATGCTCAGACCAACGGCATCGACGTCTTCTTGCAGGGCAGCGTCGGCAATCATTTCTGGGGTTTGGCGAAGACCCGTATAGATGACCTCCATGCCCGCATCACGCAAGGCGCGGGCAATCACTTTTGCCCCGCGATCGTGACCGTCTAAACCCGGTTTGGCGATTAACACGCGGATAGGACGATGAGTTTGGGTTTCCATGCCTAAATTTTAAACCAAACTAAATTGACAAAAAACAGCCAAACAGTCATTTGCTTTGTTTTCAAGATAGTTATTCCGCCAAGAGATGTATGCCCCAAAACACCGTGTTGCAATCAAAGAACACTCGAATCTCTAATTTCGCACAATCTAATCCGTTTCAACGTCAAAATCGGTGCAACCATGATAGTAAAAAAGATATCTGTGACTTATAACTATCACCAACAAGATTGTTAAATAGACAAAAACAATACCCATAAAAAATAAAGGCTGGTTATTATGAAAAACTCAATGATTAAAACAATGATTCGTTTCTTTGTATTTATTTCTGTTGTGGCATCAATTTCGCTTACCAACATCGCGCCCGCCGCTGCGGGCACGTCAAACACCCCTCCGGCAGGAGGAGAGCCGATAATCGTCGTGCGTCCAAACGGTCGCCCCCCGATTATCATTATTCGCCCCGATGTTTCATGGAATAGCTAATTAAGCTGCGTAAATGAAGAAATGAAGTGAAAGGATAAAAAATAAAGATGTGTCATATGAAAAACGCAAAAATTAAGCAGTTATTACAGGCATTTGTTTTGATGCTTGCGCTCGTTATCGTTTCTTTTACCCACATATCTCCTGTCGCGGCTGGCACAACAGCCGCTGATAGTGCAAACACCACTCGCATTAGTGCCCAAAATAATCGCATCCCGCGCCCGCGCCCGCACCCGCCTACACCTATCCCTCATCCAAATCCAACAGAAGTGTCATGGAATGGTTAATCAAAAAGTTAATTTAAATTTAAAGGATAAAAATTATGAAAAACTCAAAAATCAATCAAATTGTTCGCTTGCTTGTCTTCATTTTCGTTGTGTTGTCAATCTCTCTCACCAATATTACGACGGCGGCGGCTGGCACAGATTTGCCTTCTGACCCCATTGATGAAATTACAATTATTATTTTTGAGGGTGATGGCCAAGATGATTTTCCGGTTCCCAATGTTTCTTGGAATAGCTAACGCGCCGCATCATCTTTTGGTTGTAACAAAGCCGTCAGTTGGCTAATTTGCTCGTGCAAGATCGCATTTTTAAAGCTAATGGTGACATCGCTGCGGGTGCGTTCGAGTACGCCGCGCACCAAATCGGTATTGCGCCGCAACCCGCCAGTAATGGCATCGGGAAAATCCATCGTCACCAAAACATCGTAAACTGCATCCATTGCAGCCAACAAACGCTCACATTCGTCATTGTGACCTGCCCGTAGCTTATCCATAATGCGTCGTCGCAATTCGCTGGCGGCCTCGGCCAAGCCATTTAAATAGGCCGCATCTTCGACACCCAGTTCGCTGGGCGAAGGCACAGGTTTGTTTTGGGCAATCGCCAATACAATGCTGGCCTCGATCAATTCTTTCAGCGCATCTTGCGTGTAGCCTGAATGATACAGATCGGGATAGGGCTTGACTGTCGTTATGATATCGCTGGCAATACGGCGAGCTTCGCCGAGCAAGCGTTCGGCCTCGCGCCAATCATCGCGGTGGGACGCCCGAATGCACATTGAACAAGCGCGAATCAGCTCGCGTGATGTATTGACGGCTTTGTCGCGGGCCGTGTTTTTGCCAATTAAATTGGCGCGTATGTCTTCGGCAATCATGTCGAGCGTCGAAACGAGATTTGTCATGGGCGCGATTATCGCGCCGCTGGGCAGGCGGTAAAATTTGGCAATGCGCCAACGCCATGCCTTTTCACCTGTCACGCCCACTGTCATTGACGACCTGATCGCCATTGTCGGCGAAAACCATGTCAGCACCCGCGAAGCCGACCGCCAAGCGCGGGCGATAGACGTATCGGGCCATTTGCCGCATCTCAGCGAGGTGGTGGTGTGGGCGCAAAGCGCTCCGCAAGTGGCGCAAATTTTACAACTTGCCAGCCAGCGGCGTGTGCCGGTCACGCCATGGGGCGCGGGTAGCTCGGTCGAGGGCAATCCTATTCCTGTGCATGGCGGCATTTTGTTGTCGCTCGAACACATGAACCGCATCATCGCCATTCACAGCGATGATATGCAGGCGACGGTGCAGGGCGGGGTGAAATTTCGCGTGCTCAATGCCGAGTTGCAATCCCAAGGCTTGTTTTTTGCTTGCAACACCGGTGGCGATGCCACGATTGGCGGGCTGCTGGCGAACAATGCGGCGGGGCCGAAGGCGGTGAAATATGGCGCGGCCAAAGACAATGTCTTGCGCATTCAGGTGGCGTTGGCAGATGGACGCTTGATCGAGTGCGGCAGCCGCTCGATCAAGCAGTCGAGCGGGTATGACTTGACGCATCTGTTTGTCGGCAGCGAGGGCACTTTGGGTGTGATCACCGAGGCGACGGTGAAATTGATGCCGATCCCGCAGCACCTCAGTGCTGTTATGGCGACGTTCCCGTCGGTTCAAGCCGCCATTGATACCGTCGTGGCGATCAAACGCAGCGGCTTAGACGCGGGCGCATTAGAGTTTATGGGGGCCGATTTTGCCCATTTTCTCAACCAAGTTGCCCCAGACCGCGAGCCATTGGCGGCGCAGCCCACCTTGTTTATGGAGTTTTACGCGCCTGATGCGGCGGCGCTTGCGACAGGGTTGCAGCAGGTGCGCCAATTGTGTCATGCCAATCGCGCCGAGCATGTGCACGCCACCAGCGACCCGCAACAACGTGAGCAATTGTGGGCCATACGCTATGCCGCCTACACCACTTGCCAGCAGGTTTTTGCGGCCCAGCGCCTGCTTACCACCGACACCGCCGTGCCGATCAGCGCCTACGCGGCCTTGGTCGGCTATATTGAAGCCGAATTATCGGCGCGTGGGCTACAAGGCTTTATGCTCGGTCATGCTGGCGATGGCAATATGCACGTCATTTTGCCCTATGCCGATGCGGTCAGCGAGTCGCAGGTGATGGCGTTTAATGCCGCCTTGGTCGAGCGCTCGTTGTCTTTGGCTGTCTCTTATACACATCT
>JAHBAL020000402.1 GCA_018500105.2 Anaerolineae bacterium | reverse complement strand
AGATGTGTATAAGAGACAGACTACGAGACCGCCTTTTTCCGCCATAGCGTGTTCAATATGGACAACTATGAGAAGTGGGAAGCCGAGGGCAGCGAAGATGCTTACAAACGTGCCAACAAAATTTGGAAGCAAATGCTCGCCAATTATCAACAACCGGCGTTGGATGACGGCAAGCGCGAGGCGTTAGAGGAATTTGTAGCCAAGCGCCGCGCCGAGATTCGAGCGGGTAAGTTGGTGAGGTCGTAATGGCAAAAGGCGCAGTACGAACCAAACCCCGTGGTCGCCAAGCCGAGCCAAATGCCACCGATGCCGTTAAAGCGGCCATTGCTGGCATGCCGCTGCGCCGCGATTTGTTGATCGAATATTTGCACAAGCTGCAAGATGGTTATGGCGCATTATTTGCCGCCCATATGGTGGCATTGGCCGATTTACTTAAACTCGCGCCGGTAGAGGTGTATGAAGTCGCCACGTTTTATCATCATTTTGATGTGGTGAAAGAGGGCGACCCCGCACCCGCTGCCCTCACCGTGCGGGTGTGCGATTCGGTCACTTGCGAAATGTTTGGGGCCGAAGCGCTGGTCAGAACGCTGAGCGACCTCGCCCAAAACGATGTTGGGGTGCGGATTCAGCGCGTGCCATGCGTGGGGCGCTGCGATACCGCGCCGGTGGCGGTGGTCGGGCAAACCCCTGTGCCCCATGCGACTGTCGCTGCCGTCAAAAACGTCATCCGCCAATCAACCAATCAACCCAACAACACATCAGCCCCCCCCCTGCCAAACGCCATTCGCTATGAGCAATATGTCGCCCAAGGCGGCTATGAATTGCTGCGCCAAGTTCGCAGTGGCGAAATGAGCCACGAGCAGGTCATATCAGCATTGGAAAGCGGTGGCTTGCGCGGTTTGGGCGGCGCGGGGTTCAATGCGGGTCGCAAATGGCGAATTGTGGGCAGCCAACCCGGCCCTCGCAATATGTGCGTCAATATTGATGAAGGCGAACCCGGCACATTTAAAGATCGCGTTATTCTCGAAACCGACCCACATCGCATGTTTGAGGGGGCTTTGATTGCAGCCCATATCGTCGGCTGCGAGGCCATTTACTTTTATCTGCGTGACGAATATGCCGATGTTCGGGCATTGTTGGAAGAAGAATTAGAGAAAATCAAATCGCTCATCAACCAATCAACCAACCAACCAATCAACCTGCCTACCCTCGAATTGCGGCGCGGGGCCGGGGCCTATATTTGTGGCGAAGAAAGCGCCATGATCGAAAGCATCGAAGGCAAGCGCGGGTTGCCGCGGTTGCGCCCGCCCTATGTGGCCGAAGTGGGTTTGTTTGGTCGCCCGACTTTGGTTCACAACTGCGAAACGGTGTGGTGGGTGCGCGATATTGTGCAAAAAGGCGCGGCGTGGTTTGCCTCGCATGGGCGCAATGGGCGCAAGGGTTTGCGGCGTTTTAGCGTGAGCGGGCGGGTGCAGCAGCCGGGGGTGAAATTGGCCCCTGCTGGCATTACACTGCGCGAGCTAATTGACGAATATTGCGGTGGCATGTTGCCGGGCCATGAGCTATATGCCTATTTTCCCGGCGGAGCCAGCGGCGGCTTGTTGCCAGCCAGCCTCGCCAATGTGCCGCTCGATTTCGACACCCTTCAACCACACGGCAGTTTTATCGGCTCGGCTGCCGTCATTGTGCTCAGCCAGCACGACTCGGCGCGTGCGGCGGCGCTCAATGCCATGCGTTTCTTCCGCCACGAGAGTTGTGGGCAATGCACCCCATGCCGCGTCGGTACCGCCAAATCGGCAGAGTTGATGGAAGTGCAGGCGTGGGATGTGCCGCTGCTTAACGATGTGGCGCAAGTGATGACCGACGCCTCAATTTGTGGCCTCGGCCAAGCTGCCGCCAACCCGATGAAAAGTGTGATTAAATATTTCTCACATGAAGTTGCACAATGAGGGCAAGATTGATCCCAATGTTTTGGCAGCAGAGTTGCATCGGCGAAAAATTTATTTCGTCAATGCACCAGCGCATGTTTCAACATATTCGGCACAATTGCTCAGTGATGAGCGCTTATTACAAGGGCTGATTCTTTGTGATGAAGCCCGTTTACGCTTGGCATTAATTCCGTTGCTCATGCTTCATTCAGGGTGTGCGCAAGTGGTTGATGAGGCAATTTCAAAGCTCAATCATCCCCTTGATCAGCAACTGAAATTGTATTCTGATGCCGCGAGTATGTTTAAGCAAAAATTTCAAAAGAGTTTATCTTCGGTATCAATCGCTGGGTATACGAACGATGAAATGCTTGATCAAACATACAACCAAAAGTTGAAAGGTTTGGAACAAAAATACCAAGCAGTAACAGGACTAAACGCAAATTGGGGCGGTATGGTTGAACAAGCTGCAAAACAGGCTGTAAAAATATTTTGGAAAGCACACCAAATAGTATGATAACAAATAGTAATCTTAATGATGAAGTCATACGTTCTTTCCTAGAACGGCTATCGAAATATATTCCAACACCTGCTTCACTATTTCTGTTAGGTGGTAGTGCGCTATGTTTAATTGGCAATCAACGGACTACGCTAGATGTAGATTATGTGGGGGAAGATCTGCCACCGAAACAAACCGAGCTACAAAAAATAATCCATGATGTTGCAACACAACTTAATATTGAAATTGAGGCAGTGCCAATCGCACGGTTTATACCACTACCCAACGGTTACGAGTCGCGTCATTTATTAATAGCACAATTTGAAACACTAAACGTATTTTTATTTGACCCACGCAGCATCGCTTTAAGCAAGGTGGCGCGTGGATTCGAAACAGACTACGATGATATTCTCTTCTTGCTACGCAAAAAACTCGTCTCATTAGAGGCTATCGAGCAAGATGTTGAATTGACCTTGCCACAAGCGCGGCATTTTGATATTGCTCCAATCGAAATCCGTCAACATTTACAAGATATTAAACAATTGTGGGCAAAGCGGCAATTAGATGCATAAACAGCCTACGCCTGATCCATTATTAGGGAAACGAATGACAAATCTAGTTTTTCAACTCAACGGCCAAACCATCACCGCCCATGACGGCGAAACCATTTTGCAAGCGGCCAAGCGCCAAGGCGTGCAAATCCCGCATTTGTGCTACAAGGACGGCCTGACCGCCGAGGGCAATTGCCGCGCCTGTGTGGTCGAAATTGACGGCGAACGCGCCTTGCAGCCGTCGTGCTGCCGGATGCCCAAACCCAATATGGTAGTCAAGAGCGATAGCCCGCGTGCGCTGCATTCGCAAAAAATGGTATTGGAAATGCTCAAGGCGGATGCGATCGGAATCGGGGTTAAGGAAACTCAGTCTCCAATTTTTACCTCCGAACTAGACTATTGGGCCGATCAGTTGGGGGTAGACAAGCCAAGGTTTGCGCCACGTCATCAGCCGAATGTTGATTTGTCGCATCCGGCCATCGCTGTGAATTTGGATACCTGTATCCAATGCACGCGCTGTGTGCGGGCCTGCCGCGATGTGCAAGTGAATGATGTCATCGGCATGGCCTTTCGCGGCGATCACGCCAAAATCGTGTTTGACCTCGACGACCCGATGGGCGATAGCACCTGCGTGGGCTGCGGCGAATGTGTGCAAGCCTGCCCGACTGGCGCACTTTTGCCCAAGACCGTTTACGATTTGCAATTGGCGACCAACCAAGCTGCCACCAAAGCCGAAGCCGATCACGCTAAAATCACAAAAACAGATTCGGTTTGCCCCTACTGCGGCGTGGGCTGCTTGCTCACTTTCCATTCGCAAGACAACCACATTATCAAGGTGGAAGGCCGCGACGGGCCGAGCAATCATGGGCGATTGTGCGTCAAGGGTCGCTTCGGCTTCGATTATGTGCATCACAAAGAGCGCCTGACCCAGCCGCTCATCCGCAAAGCCGGCGTGCCAAAAACGCTCGACGGCTTCGATCCAACCAACCCGCTGGCCTATTTCCGCGAGGCCACATGGGAAGAGGCGCTCGATTTAGCGGCGGGCAAATTGGCCGAGCTGCGCAAAACCGGCAACACCGCCCTCGCTGGATTCGGCAGCGCCAAAGGCAGCAACGAAGAAGCCTATTTGTTCCAAAAACTGGTGCGCTTGGCTTTTGGCAACAACAACGTTGACCATTGCACCCGTTTATGCCACGCCTCCAGCGTGTCAGCCTTACTCGAAGGCATCGGCAGCGCCGCCGTCAGCAACCAAGTGGCCGATGTGGCCGACGCCGAGTGCATCATCGTGATTGGCTCGAACCCGACGGTCAATCACCCCGTTGCTGCCACCTTCATGAAAAACGCGGTCAAGGCGGGCAAAACGCTGATCGTGATGGACCCGCGCCGCACCGAAATTGCGCGGCATGCCAAACATTATTTGCAATTTAAACCCGACACTGACGTGTTGATGCTGAACAGTTTGCTGCACACCATCATCGCCGAGGGGTTGGTGGATGAGAATTTTGTCGGCGAACGCACCGAAGATTATGTGAAGTTGATGCACAAAGTGGCTGACTACGCGCCCGAAAAAGTCGCGCCGCTGTGCGGCATCCCCGCCGAAACCTTGCGCGAGGTGGCCCGCACCTACGCCACCGCCAAAGCCAGCATCATTTTCTGGGGCATGGGCGTCAGCCAGCACATTCACGGCACCGACAATGCGCGATGTCTGATCGCACTTTCGCTCATCACCGGCCAAATTGGGCGGCCCGGCACAGGGCTGCACCCCTTGCGTGGGCAAAATAATGTGCAAGGCGCAAGCGACGCCGGCCTCATCCCCATGATGTTGCCCGATTACCGCCGCGTGGCGAACCCAGATGCCCGCCGCCAAATTGAGGAATTGTGGGGCGCGACGCTCGACCCTAAACCCGGCCTAACCGTCGTCGAGATTATGCACGCGGTGTTGGATGGGCAGATCAAAGGCATGTATATCATGGGCGAAAACCCCGCCATGAGCGACCCCGACCTCAACCATTCGCGGGCGGCGTTGGCGGCGCTTGAGCATTTGGTCGTGCAAGACATTTTCCTGACCGAAACCTGCGCCTTTGCCGATGTGGTGCTACCCGCTTCGGCTTTCCCCGAAAAAGACGGCACATTTACCAACACCGACCGCCGCGTGCAATTGGGCCGCAAAGCCATTAATCCGCCCGGCAATGCGCGTGAAGATTTGTGGATTATTTTGCAAATGGCGCAACGCTTGGGCATGAATTGGGATTATGGACAGGGGGCAAGTGGCAGGGGGCAAGTGGCAAGTTGCAGGTTGCAGGTTGCAAGTGAGAAGGAGCAAGTGAAAGAGAACAATGAATCTTCTGCAACCTGCAACCTGCAACCTGCAACCTCCCTCCCGCAACCTGCAACCTCCCCCCTGCCACTTGCCACTGTGCAAGCGGTATATGACGAAATGCGCCAAGCCATGCCCAGCATCGGTGGCCTCAGTTGGGCGCATTTGGCCGAGGTGTCATCGGTGACCTATCCGTATCGCCAAGGCGAAGAGGTAAGCGAGCCGGTTTTGTTCCAGCAAAAGTTCCCGACCGCCAGCGGCAAGGCCCGCATCGTGCCCGCCGACTTTATTCACGCCAATGAATTGCCCGACACCGAATACCCGTTTGTGTTTTTGACCGGGCGGCAACTCGAACATTGGCACACTGGGGCCATGACGCGCCGCGCCAGCAAGCTCGACGCACTCGAACCTGCACCAACCGTATCCATTCACCCCGATGATTTGGCCGAATTGGGCGCGGTGGCGGGCGACATGATCGAGGTCGCCTCGCGGCGTGGGCAGGTGCAATGTATGGCGCGGGCCGATCGAGGTTTGCAGCACGGCGAGGTCTTCATGCCCTTCGCTTATGTCGAGGCCGCTGCCAACCTCGTCACCAACGAAGCCATTGACCCGTTTGGCAAAATCCCTGAGTTTAAGTTTTGTGCGGTGAAGGTGCGTCGGTGTTAGGGGTTGGGATTTTGGTGAAATAACCGGGCAATAGCTTTCATCACCGTAAAACGTAACCCGTCATCCCGATACGAAGTGAGGGATCCCTGTGGCCTAAACCAGTAGAAGTGTAACAATGGCTTGTCAAAACTTTAGCCAACCTGACTAAATTTTGGCTAAAGTTAATTTTCAGGGATCCCTCACTTCGTATCAGGATGACGATTTTCACTTTGGCTACGATTGACCATATCGAGTGCATTACAATTTAAGTTGCACGATAGTTTTCATTCACCGTAAAACGTAACCCGTCATCCCGATACGAAGTGAGGGATCCCTGTGGCCTAAGCCAGTAGAAGTGTAACAATGGCTTGTCAAAGCTTTAGCCAACGTGACTAAATTTTGGCTAAAGTTAATTTTCAGGGATCCCTCACTTCGTATCGGGATGACAGCTTACCTGTTTTTTGATATAAAACGGTGTTTAACAAGTTACTCAGTTGTAACAGACAAATCTGCCCAAGTTGGATTGAACTCACGAATTAACGCTAACTTCTTATCGCGCCGATAACCTTTGATTTGCTTTTCACGAGCAATTGCCGATTTCGCGTCTGGCAAAACCTCAAAATACACCAACCGGTCAATGTGATATTGCTTTGTAAATTCCGAACCCACGCTAGCTTTATGCTCTTGAACTCGCCGTTGTAAATCATTCGTCACGCCCGCATAGAGTGTGCCAGTTTCGTTTGTCAAGATATAAACGTAAAACTGTCTCATGGATAAAGCATACGACTGCGAAAGCGACCCCAAACTGATTAATCAAACCAGCCTACGGCGCAGGCGGCAAAGACTTTAGGAATAGAAAGATCGCCTTTAGTTCGTCATCGGTCATCATGGCAAAACTGCGCCAAGGCATGTGTTTGGGGTCAATTTGCTTGCCGTCGGGCGTTTTGCCTGTGCGCAACGCCGCCATAAACTGCGGCTCTGTCCAATTTTTCAGATTGCCGGCGGGCGTCAAATTCGCCGCAGGCGGGGCCTTTGGCCCAGCGCCCCGCACTGGCCCCCCCCCAAATTTTGGGTTATTACAGCCTTGGCCTGTATCGGCCAAAAATTTTC
>JAHBAL020000370.1 GCA_018500105.2 Anaerolineae bacterium | reverse complement strand
CTATCATCTTGAGCCAACCAATATTCAGATTGATTGAGTAAAATAAGCATCTCTATATTGCGAGGTTCAATCTTGACCTCCCTTAAATATGAATAAATTAATTATCGGGACACGCGGCAGCAAGTTATCACTCACGCAAACCAATTTAATTGCAACCCAATTACAACAAATCCACCCTGATTTAACGATCACGATTGAGGTCATATCCACCAAAGGCGACCGCATCTTAGACCTGCCGCTTTCAAAAGTGGGCGATAAAGGTTTATTCGTCAAAGAAATCGAGCAAGCCTTACTCGACGGTCACATTGATTTAGCCGTCCACAGCGCCAAAGATTTGCCGTCCCACTTGCCCGATCAACTCACCTTAGCAGCCTTTCCGGCCCGCACCGCCGCGCAAGATGTTTTAATCATGCCCGCCGACACCCAGCCCAATGAAAAACATCATCATTTATATGATGTGCTCGCGCCTCATACACGGGTAGGAACCAGCAGCCTGCGCCGCACCAGCCAATTATTGGCCGTGCGGCCCGACCTGCGCATTTCAACCATGCGTGGCAATATTGATACGCGCTTGCGTAAATTGGCACAGGGTGAACATGATGCCATTGTTTTGGCAGCAGCGGGTTTGGCCCGCTTGGGCTTGGGGCAAATGGATTGTGAGGTCAGCGAATTTACCCTCGATCATACCCGTTTTCGCGCTTATTTCATCCCAAACGAGATCATGCTCCCTGCTGTTGGGCAAGGGGCGCTCGCCATCGAAACCCGTGCCGATGACCACAGCACGATCGCACTGGTGCGTTCAATTGATGATGCCCAAACACGCATGTGTGTGCTGGCCGAGCGGGCCTTTTTACGGCGCATTGGCGGCGGCTGCCAATTGCCCAACGCCGCTTATGCCGAATTTCGCGCCGGGCAACTCGCCATACAGGGTTTAATCGCTTCGTTAGACGGTCAAACCATTCTGCGGGCCGAAGTCACCAGTGCTGGGCAAATGACCACCCAAACACCCGAAAGTTTGGGCGATCAATTGGGTCAACAGTTGCTATCGCATCCACTGGCGCAATTCACAACCCTAATCTCTCACGCCACCCAAATCAAACCAAAGTCAGCCCAGCCTTTGCACGGCAAACGCATTGTCATCACCCGCCCCGAAGAGCGCACCGATGCCTTTGCGCAAAAATTGACCGATTTTGGGGCAGAAGTCATTCGTTATCCAGTCATTGCCTATGCCGCGCTGCAAGATACCAGCAACTTTGACGCTGCCATGCGAGCCATGATCAACGGTGATTATGATTGGGTGGCGGTGACAAGTGTGCAAAGTGTGCGCTGCATGGCGGCTTGGTTGCGGCAAAACCGCACCGCATTACCCGCGCTACGCATTGCCGCCGTCGGCGAGGCCACTGCGCACGAATGTCGCGAATTGTTGAACGTGGCAAGTGTATTGGTTCCAGAACATCATGATGCCGCCCATTTAGCCATAGCAATGAGCAGCCTACCAACAGGCGATCTTGCGACAACGCAGCCTTCGCGCAATGGCTTGATTGGAAGCCGTATCTTATTGCTCAATGCTGATATCGCCCGCCCTACCTTACAACATCAGCTTCAGCGCAATGGGGCGATGGTTGATCGCGTTGTTGCATATCACACCATTCCAAACCCACAAAAACCCAGTGCCACCCTAAGCCATGCTTTGTTAAATGGTGATATCGCTGCCATCACCTTTACCAGTGGCAGCACCGTCCGTAGCTTTATCCAGCAAGTTGGCCCAGTTTCATCAAATGTCGCAAAAAACACAAAAATGGTTTGTATCGGCCCCATGACCGCCCAAATTGCGATGGAAAATGGCATCACCGACCCCATCGTTGCCGATACCACCACCGATGACGGCATGGTCGAAGCCCTTATTCAGACTTTAATGAGTTGAAAGTTGAGGGTTGAGAGTTGGGCGTTAAATCTCTCAACTCTCAACTCTCAACTCTCAACTCTCAACCCATGAGCAACACGCTATTAACCCGCCCGCGCCGATTACGGCGCACCCCCACCCTACGACGCATGGTGCGTGAAACCACGCTGTCTGTCAACAACCTGATTGCACCGCTGTTTGTGCGGCATGGCAAAGGGCTGGTCAACCCAATTGCCTCTATGCCCGGCCAAGCCCAATTGTCGGTAGATATGGCAGTGCGCGAAACCGAAGCCCTCGCAAAATTGGGCGTGCCAGCCGTCTTGTTATTCGGCATTCCAGCCCAAAAGGATGCGGTTGGCAGCGAAAATTTCGACCCCAACGGCATTGTGCCGCAAGCCATCCGCGCCATTAAATCGGCTGTGCCCGACATGATCGTGATTAGCGACATGTGCTTTTGTGAATATACCTCGCATGGACATTGTGGGCTGATCAACACGCCCAACAGTGCCCCATTCAACCCGCACCTTGAAACCGGCTACCTGCTCAATGACCCCTCGCTGACCTTGCTGGGCCGCGCCTCGGTCGTTCATGCCCAAGCTGGGGCCGATATCATTGCGCCATCTGGCATGTTAGATGGCATGGTTGGGGCAATTCGCTCGGCCCTTGATGCAGATGGTTTTTCACATACCGTGATCATGAGCTACGCGGCAAAATATGCCAGCAGTTTATATGGCCCATTTCGTGATGCCGCCGAAGGTGCCCCCCAATTTGGCGACCGGAGCCAATATCAGATGGATATTGCTAATACCCGCGAAGCCGTGAAAGAAGTAATGTTAGATGTGGATGAAGGGGCCGATATTTTGATGGTGAAACCCGCAGGCACAAATTTAGACATTATTCAACGCATTCATGAACGCACCAATTTGCCGATTGCGGCTTATCAAGTGAGCGGCGAGTTTAGTATGATTAAAGCCGCCGCCGCCAATGGCTGGATTGATGAACGTCGCGTTGCGCTTGAAACCTTAATTGCCTTGCGCCGCGCTGGCGCAGACATGATCGTTACTTATTTTGCCAAAGACGTTGGGCAATGGCTAATGGCTAATGGTTAATGATTAATTATTAGTGGTCAATTTTCCTTAAGATTCATAACTCATAACTCACCTTACGCACAAGGTAAGTATTTCACCACGAAGCGCACGAAGGACACAAAGAAAAGACGGCTTTCGGATATAAATCTTTGAGTTCTTTGTGCACTTTGTGGTAAAAAATTTGAGCCTTGCGTAACGTCAGCTCATAACTCATCATTAACCATTAACTACCTGTTATTATGAAAGAACATGGATTAGTCCTGATTGGACACGGCAGCCAACACCCCGAAACCACCGGTGAGTTTCACCAATTTGCCCAATCGCTGGCAGTGCGATTAGGCATTCATGTGCAGCCGTGTTTTCTCGAATTTAACGACCCGCCCATCGCCGAAGCCATTCGCCAATGTGTGCAAATGGGGCTAACCCAAATCACCGTCTTGCCCTTATTCTTAAGCGCGGGGGTGCATCAAAAAAATGATGTGCCGAATATCATCAATGAGGCACGCCAGCAATGGCCGCACGTGCGTTTTCAATATTGCGCCCCCATCGGCGTGCAATACCATACGCTTAGTGCCATGAGTGACCGTTTGAGCGCAGCCACTCGCCCAAATGAACAAATCGCTGCCGAAAAAACAGCGGTGGCAGTGGTGGGTTACGGAACCCGCGACCCCGATGCCAACGCCGAGGTTGCTCGTTTGGCGCGATTGCTCTACGAAGGGCGCGATTTTGGCTGGGTAGAACCAGCCTATTACCTACTGACCAAACCCAATGTCAACACCATCATTCAACGCTTTGCCCAATTGGGCGCACAACGGGTCATCGTGTTGCCTTATCTCATTTTCACCGGGTATGTTTATGAGCGCATGATCGAGCAAGCCACCCAAGTCGCCGCCGCGGCTGGTCTACAAATCACCATTGCCCCCTATCTCTTTCCGCACCCAGCCTTACTCGAGGCCGTTGCCGAGCGTTTTGATGAGGCTGTCAATGGCAAAGCCAACATGACCTGCGACTTATGTAAATATCGGCGCAAAATGGCGGGGCAAGAAAACGAATTTGGGTTGGCCCAAGCTGCAACACATAGGCATGGCCTTGGCGCAAAAAATACCCCAATGCATGATTTTGAACAACGTTTGGCCCAATGGCTGCCGCCAAAATATCAAAAAAACACCCAAGTCTCGGCAATGCCTATGCCCGGGGCAGCAGGTCTTGAATTTGATCAAAATGGCGAAGTTGCATGGGATAACATGTGGACTGATTTCTGTGATTTAGCTTTAGCAGGTGGGCCGGCCCATCGTGGCGAATTGTTAGAGCCAGTCGCGCCAGACCTCATTGCCCAAGACCCGCAAGGCTATGATGCCGCCATGCGTGAAATTGTTCGCGGCATCACAATGGTGACAGACCTCGCTGCCACACCAGCCAGCGCTGGCTGGGTGTGCGTGCCTTGCGATAGTGATGATATGGCGATTTGGCTATTGCGGGCAATTGTGGTAGAAAATGTGTTTGCGCGTCGGGAGGGCACAAAATTATTATTGCCAGTTGGCCCCAATTACACCCTAAAAAATGAGATAAAGTCAATTGTCACCGTTGTTGCCAAAACCCATCATTATTGGCGTGAACATATTATCGCGCTTAATAACGCCAAGAAGCCATGAGCCATGAGCCATGAGCCATGAGCTGTGAGCTTTGAGTTCAAGACTCACGGCTCAAAGCTCACAGCTCATGGCTCATAGCCCAAATATAAAAATGCTGCCACAACAAATTGCCACCGAATCATTTCGCCGCATCCGGGCTGAAATTGCTGAAATGGGCCTAACACCTGATCCGGCTCACGCACCATTCATCGAGCGTGTCATTCACAGCACCGCCGATTTTGAATTTGCGCAACGGCTACAATTCTCACCTCACGCCATCGCTGCTGGCGTGGCCGCCTTGCGGCGCGGTTGTGCGATTGTCACCGATGTAACTATGGTGCGCAGTGGTATTAATGAAACTCGTGTGCAAGCCCTTGGCGGCACATTACATTGTTTTGTAGATGCCAATCAAATATCAGACTTAGCGACCCAAGCGGGCATCACCCGCAGCGCAATGGGCATGCGGATGGCCCATGAATATGGGCTGATAAATAACGGGATTGTTGTCGTTGGCAACGCCCCAACCGCATTGTTTGAAATATTACGGCTGATTACATTGGGCCATGCCCACCCGTCATTGGTGGTCGGCGTGCCGGTAGGATTTGTCAATGTAATCGAAAGCAAACAAGCCCTGATGCAAGAAAAGGCGCTGGCAACGGCCTCGTGTGAATGGGTGGCAACCGAGGGCCGCAAGGGCGGCTCAACCGTCGCTGCGGCAATTATCAATACCTTATTACGGATTGCCCAAAATGCCGCTGCTGACGAAATTGCACCCATCTAATATGAGCAATACGATGAATGCAAACCCAGATTTAACATCAACGATAAACGCTGATCTCTCAACCATAGCCCTGCCCAGCCCACGCAACCCACGAGGCACACGCACTGGCTATACCACCGGCAGCAATGCAGCAGCAGCAGCCAAAGCAGCCACCATCGCCCTACTCACGGGGAAATGGCCCGCAAGCGTCACCATCACCTTGCCCAAAATTGGCGATTTGCCCCCCGAAACCACTACCATGACGCTTGTGCAAACCGAGCGCGATGCACAAGGTGGCTGGGCCGCGTGTGGCGTGATTAAAGATGCTGGCGATGACCCCGACGTAACCCATGGGGCGCTTATTTGCGCACGGGTGGCATGGTCGGCCCAACCCGGCATTCATATCGAAGGCGGCATTGGCGTTGGTCGGGTTACTTTGCCCGGCTTGGGCTTGCCAGTCGGCGGCCCCGCCATTAACCCAGTGCCGCGCCAACAAATCTATGACAATGTGCAAGCTGGGGTAGAGGAGGCAAAGTGGCAGAGTGGCAGGGTGCAGGTTGCAGAGTGGCAGAGTAGCAGGGTGCAGCGTGGCCAGTTGCAAGTAACAGAAGAAAATGAACACCCTGCAACTTTGCAACCTGCAACTTTGCAACCTGCAACTTTGCACCCTGCAACCCTCCCCCCCACGCCGTTAGGGCTAACCATCATCATCAGCGTGCCAAAAGGCCAAGAACTCGCCAAGCGCACCCTCAATGCTCGATTGGGCAT
Organism: Anaerolineae bacterium; assembly: GCA_018500105.2. Taxonomy (GTDB): domain Bacteria; phylum Chloroflexota; class Anaerolineae; order J036; family Brachytrichaceae; genus AQU-03. The sequence goes on along the minus strand of JAHBAL020000370.1, from coordinate 2,036 downwards.
TCTGGGCGGCATCAGCATCTTGGGCACATCGGGCAAAGTGTTCCCGTATAGCACAGCGGCGTGGCGTGCAAGTGTGGTGCAAGCGGTCGAGATGGCGGCCAATAATAGCCGCGACATCGTAGTCATGGCAACGGGTGGGCGATCAGAACGCTTTGCCATGCACTTCTTTCCGCACTTGCCTGCCACTGCCTTTGTCGAATTAAGCATTTTTACCGGTGATGCCATTCGCACCTGCGTCGAGCAAGGCGTGAAAAATGCTGTGTTTGTCGGCATGATCGGTAAAATGATTAAGACCGCGCAAGGCCATATGCAAACCCATGTTGCCGCCAACCAAGTTGATTTTGCATTTTTGGCACAGGTGTGCCGCGATGTGGGTAGCTCGGCAACATTAATCGAAGCCGTTGCCAAAGCCAACACTGGGCGGCATTTTCTCGAGTTGTGCCAATCTCAGCACACCCAAGCCCCATTACAGCGCGTGGTAGATTTGGCATTAGCCCAATGTTTGCAATTTTCCCAAAAACACAACACCACCAACGATAAAATCCCGCTTGGGTTCGAGGTAATCTTAGTTGATTTTGATGGCACCGTGCTGGCCCGTGCAGCCCAAATCAACGTTAACAGCCCTGCCCAACAACATCATCACCCCCAAACGCTGGTTGAACGATTGGCCGCCAACCCATCTGCCGCCTATAGTGACGATGAAACCCCAATTGAAATTGAGGATGGGGCATGAACGATCAGACACGCATCACGATCATTGGCATCCATAACGACATCAGCCCAGCCCAGCTGAAGCAGATCGCCAAAGCCAATATTTTGGCGGGCGGGCAACGCCATCTTGCATCAGTGGCTAAAATCGCTGGCGCGTCAACCTTTACAAACGAGCAATTTATCATCAGCAACAATATTGAGGCATTGGTAGCGCGTTTGCGTTTGGCGTTGCAACGTCAAGAGTGTGCGGTGGTTTTGGCATCGGGCGACCCGCTGTGTTTTGGCATCGGCACAACCTTGCTGCGCTATTTCTCGCCCGCCGATCTTGAAATTCAGCCTGCGCCATCATCGCTGCAATTAGCATTTTCGGCGATCGGGCAATCGTGGCATGATGCTCGTTTTCTCAGCGCTCATGGTCGCAAGATTGAAGATGTGATGACGCAGGTGCGGGCTTGCACTGCAGCAAAAATCGGCTTTTTGACCGATGCAAGCAACACGCCAAATATGCTGGCCCAAGCCATGCAAAGCATTGGCTGGCCTGAGCAAACCCGTTGTGCCGTATGTGAGCAGTTGGGCTTGCCCAGCGCACGGGTATGGCACGGAACTTTATACGCAGCGGCTGCCCCCGATCAACAGTTTGACCCATTAAATGTGTTGGTGGTATTACGAAACGCCCCCTTACCGATGCCAATATCACCCGGTTTGCCCGATCATGCCTTTGAAACCAGCGCCGGACAACTTACCAAGCGCGAGGTGCGATTATTGGCCTTAGCCGAATTGGCGCTACAAGCGGGTGAGGTTTTTTGGGATATCGGCGCGGGCAGCGGGTCAGTTAGTATCGAAGCGGGGCGGGCTGTGCCATCAGCATGGGTATATGCGATTGAAAAACGCGCCGAATTTGTGACGCATATGCAGCATAACCTAGCGCGTCACGCCGCGCCCAATGTGCAAATTTTTCACGGACTGGCTCCGGCTGATTGCCAGCAGTGGCCTGTGCCTGATGCCATTTTTATCGGCGGCAGTGCTGGGCAATTGCCCGACTTAATCACCTTGGCCCAAACCCAATTGCGACCCAGTGGACGACTCGTGTTAAATATAGCCACGCTCGACCATTTGCAGACCGTCAGACAACGCCTACCCGATGCAATTATTTATCAAGTTCAAATCAATCGCACGATGCCCATTCTCAATTCGCACTATTTAACCTCGCTCAATCCAATCTTTATTGCAAAATGGGTGAAAGCGTGATGGGGCAGGGTTGCAGGTGGCAAAGTTGCAGGTGGCAAGTGGCAAGTGGCAAAGTGGCAAGTGGCAAGTGGCAAAGT
>JAHBAL020000496.1 GCA_018500105.2 Anaerolineae bacterium | reverse complement strand
CCCCGCCCATCGTTGCTCAATAGGCGCGTTCGCCGGAGGGTAAACCCGTCCGGCTGATCAGCGAAGCCCTATCGGGCTTTTCCAATTAGGTCATGCGCTCTGACTTTTGAACAGCCTTATTTTAAGGTCGCAGGTTTATGCCACATATGCTATAATCGCTACATATTTAAAAATCTTTAAAAAAGGAGGCGCATAAAAAATGACAATCGAAAATGTTTTTACCCCTGTCGTGTCGCATATTGCGCCTGCTGCTCTCGCATTCCCCCATTAAAAAAATTGGGTTTGTTTAAAACGGATGTTGAGCCACGGCGCAAGTGCAGTCGTGGCTCTTTTATTTTTCTCGCTGTGCGCAAAATAGCCGCACGGCCATTTTGATCCGTTTTAACACCCAATGTTTAAGAACAACCCATCTGAATATTTAGACGATTTCGCGTTTGATGACGAAGCCAATGAATCTGGGGCGACCTATTTGCGGGCATTGCAGCGCAAAGATAAAAATAGCCGGAGCTTGAAGAAAAAGGCTCATGAAGGCAAACGCTCGCTGGCGGATGAACGCAAGACCTTGATCCAGACGGCGGCGGCCCAGCAGGTTGAGGCCGATGTCTTTAATCCAACTTATCAGGGCAGCCGCCACGAGCAAGACATGATCTTGAACTCGCTGAGTAGCTTTTACTACGAACACATTTTGGCCGATGTGTTGCGGGTGGTGAAGGCAGGCAAAGAGGCGACGGTATATTGTTGCACAGCGCATCAAAATACTGGGCTTGGCCTGATTGCTGGCAAAATTTATCGCCCGCGCATGTTTCGCAACCTTAAAAACGACGCGCTGTATCGCGTTGGCACGCAAATGCGCGATGCCAGCGGGGCCGCCATGCGCAAAGACCGTGAACAAAGGGCCGTTGCCAAGCGCACCAAAGTTGGGTTGCAGATCATGCACTCATCGTGGCTGGCGAACGAGGTAGATGTCATGAAGCGTTTGTATGCGGCTGGCGCGATTGTGCCTAAGCCGTTGGCACACAATGACAATGCTGTGCTAATGGCATATTTGGGCGATGCAACACGTGCGGCCCCGCCGCTTGAGGGTGTGACGTTGTCGCAAGCCGAGGCCGAGCGTTTGTTTGTGCTGATTGTGGACAATATCAAATTGATGCTCGAAAACGACATTGTGCATGGCGACTTATCGGCGTTCAATATTCTGTATTGGGCTGGCGATGGACAACAGCCGGGCACAGCGTGCATCATTGACTTTCCGCAGGCCATTGATCCATTCAAAAACCCGGCTGCTTACAAAATTTTTAGCCGCGATGTGGCGCGGATCTGCGATTATTTTGCCCAATACGGTATCGCAGCAAACGCGCCGGCCTTGGCGTATCGGCTGTGGCGCGAGGTGATGCAAAGCGAACCGGGCGATTTGCGCGACTTGCAGTCGGCTAAAAGCTAACCCCCATGATATGATTGAACGCCGCGCTCGCCCTAAGTCTTGGGCGGCGTTCAATCATATTTGAGGAGATGAGCGATTGGCGACGCATGTGGTGTTTGTTCACCCCGAAATTCATTGGAACACTGGGAATATAGGCCGAACTTGTCTTGCCACTGGCTCGACATTGCACCTCATTAAGCCGTTGGGGTTTTCACTCGATGAAAGGCAAGTGAAACGCGCTGGCCTTGATTATTGGGAGCATGTGGATTTGCAGGTGTGGCCGAATTGGGAGGCGTTTGAGGCGGTATTGCCGACCCTCGGCGAAGCCTATTTTTTTGCCACGCAAGCGACGAATTTGTTTTGGGATGCTGGCCTCGGCACGAGCGCCGATGTCGTGCTGATCTTTGGCAGTGAGACGAAGGGGCTGCCAGCATCCATTTGCGAAAAATACCGCGAACGATTGCTCAAAATCCCGATGTTATCTTCAAAAGTGCGTTCGCTCAACCTCTCGACCAGCGCCTCGCTTGCCGTTTATGAGGTGTTGCGACAGCGGCATAGCCAGACAGAAAATTAATCGGAGTGCTATCATCCTGACGGCTTTTGACTAACATGGGAATAGTCTGATGGGCCGCAAAGCGCCGTCAGGATGACGGCGCTCCAATGCAATGTTGTTCCCCTGACGCTTAAGTTAAAATAGCGCGATTGATTATTTTAGGAGTGATTTGATATGTTTCAGCCCGTCCCAACTCAGTTAAACTTTGCAGAACAAGAACGACGTATTTTGCAGTTCTGGAAAGATACCGGCGCATTTGAGCGCCTTCGTCAATTACGTGCCAGTAGCGATAAGCAATTCTCTTTTATTGACGGGCCGATTACCGCCAACAACCCGATGGGTGTTCACCATGCATGGGGCCGCACCTACAAAGACCTGTGGCAACGCTACAAAGTGATGCAAGGCCACAACACGCGCTGGCAAAATGGCTTCGATTGCCAAGGCTTGTGGGTGGAGGTGAATGTTGAAAAGGAGCTTGGCTTTAAGAGCAAGCGCGATATCGAAGAATTTGGCATGCAGCGCTTCATCAACCTGTGCAAGCAACGGGTGCTCAACAGCGCCGCCCAGCAAACCGAGCAAACCATTCGGCTGGGCAACTGGATGGATTGGAATGACCCTGACGAATTGCGCGATTTGGCAAAAAAGCTGGCTGCCGACCCAGAGCAGCACATTACGCTAAAGCGCGGCGAGAAAGAAATTCATGGCACGGTCGAGCAACTCATCGGCAAATTGGGCATGGAAGAGTTGCAAGGCTCGTATTTCACCTTCTCTGACGAAAATAACTATCAGATTTGGACATTTTTAAAGAAGTGCTACGAACGTGGCTGGATCTATCGCGGTGGCGATGTCATTCCTTGGTGTCCGCGCTGCGCCACCGGCATCAGCCAGCACGAAATTGACACCGAAGGCTACAAAGACCGGCTCGACCCCGCCATCACAGTGCGGATGCGACTGAAGACGTTGACTGGTTTATTGGGTGATTCGTTTGCCGAGAATCATCCATCAACCAATCAGTCAATCAATCAATCAACCGCAATCAACTGGGCAAGTGATGCCGCCCGTGACGCATTCATTGCGATCGCCAATAAATATATTTTGGCATGGACGACCACGCCTTGGACCTTGCCCGCTAACGTGATGTGCGCGGTGGGGCCAAAATTGACCTATGCCATTGTGAAGCAGCAGCACAACGACGGTGAAACGGCGGTGTATTTTCTGAGCAATCAAACCCTGAAGATGTTGAAGGGTGACTATGAAGTGTTGGGCGAGGTCAAGGGCGAGGTGATGGACGGCTGGACCTATCACGGCATTTTCGACGAATTGCCGGTGTGGGAAACAGCGCTGCGCGAATGGAAAATTAACAATGAAAAATTGAAGACGAAAGGCGGAGGTGCTTCAGCGTCAACTTCAAATTTTCAAGCGGCGTTTGCACATCGTTTGATTTTGTGGAGTGATGTGGGCGAGGCCGAAGGCACGGGCATTGTGCATAATGCGCCGGGCTGCGGCCCCGAAGACTACAAATTGGGCAAAGAGCACAACATGCCCGCCGTCGCGCCGCTGGATGACGAGGGGTATTTTGTGGCGGGTTTCAATCAATTCACCGGCAAATTTGGGCACGATGTGCCCGATTTGGTGGAGCAGGCGCTGAAAGAAAAGGGCTTTTTGTATCGCCGCGACAAATATTTGCACCGTTACCCGCACTGCTGGCGTTGTAGCACCCCCTTGCTTTATCGTCAGGTGGATGAGTGGTATATCAGCATGGACAGCCTGCGCTACGACATGATGCGCGAGAGTGAGAAGATCAATTGGATCCCCGGCTTTGGCAAAGACCGTGAGCTGGATTGGCTGCGCAATATGCACGACTGGATGATCAGCAAGAAGCGTTATTGGGGCTTGGCCTTGCCGATTTGGGAGTATCCGGATGGCACATTTGAGGTCATTGGCAGCCGTGAAGAGCTGAAGGCGCGGGCAGTTGAGGGCTGGGAAGATTTTGACGGGCATACGCCCCATCGCCCGCACATTGATAAGGTCAAGATTAAGCACCCAGTCACGGGTTTGATTGGCACGCGTGTGCCCGATGTCGGCAACCCTTGGCTCGATGCCGGTATCGTGACCGTTTCGACCTTGCGCTATAGCAGCGACCGCGAATATTGGCGCAAATGGTTTCCGGCTGATTTCATCACCGAAAGTTTTCCGGGGCAGTTTCGCAACTGGTTCTATTCGCTCATCGCCATGAGCACGGTGCTGACCGATAGTTTGCCCGCCAAGACGATTTTGGGTTTTGCGACCTTGCTCGACGAAAAGGGCAAGCCGATGCACAAGAGCAGCGGCAATGCCATCGAGTTTAACGAGGCCGCCGACAAAGCCGGCGCCGACGCGATGCGCTGGGTGTATTCGCGCCAACGCTACGAAGACAATTTGTTGTTTGGCTACAACTATTTGAACGAAGTGCGTCGTAGCTTCATTTTGCCGCTGTGGAACGCCTATTCGTTTTTTGTCACCTACGCCAATATTGACAAATTTAAAATTGAAAATGGAAAATTGAAAATTTCTGGGGAGGACTCCTCAATTTTCAATTCTACATTTTTTTTAAATTCTTTAGACAAGTGGATTTTGGCGCGGCTGGCGGAGACGACGAATGCCGTGATCGAAGGATTGGATGGGTATGAGGCGCGTCCGGCGGCATTGGCGCTTGAGGCGTTTGTCAACGATTTGACGAACTGGTATGTGCGTCGCTCGCGCCGTCGTTTTTGGAAGAGCGAGGCCGATGCCGACAAGCAGGCCGCGTATGCCACGCTGTATGAGGTGTTGACGACGCTGAGCCGACTGCTGGCCCCATTCACCCCATTTTTGGCCGAGGCCATGTGGCAAAACTTGACCGGAAACGGTGCGTTGGCCGATCAGTCGCAGCAGGCGCAAGGCTTTTCGGTGCATCATCAAGCCTACCCGAGCAAGCGCGAACTAAGCGCCGAAGAAAAGCAATTGTTGGCCGATGTGGCTGTGGCGCGAACGGTGGTCAATTTGGGTCACAGCCTGCGCTCGCAAAGCAAGGTTAAGGTGCGCCAGCCATTGAGCAAAGTGGTTGTGGTGGCAAATGATGCCGCACGCGCGGCGATTGTGCAGCAAAGTGACGTGATTTGCGACGAACTGAATATTAAGGGCATTGCCTTTGCCGAGCGCGAGGTTGAATTGGTCAATTACAAGATCATGCCAGACCTGAAGAAATTGGGGCCGAAATTGGGCCAAGCCTTGCCAAAGGTGCGCAATGCCTTGGCGGCGATGGACCCGGTGATGATTGCGGCGACGGTGAAGGCTGGGCAATCGCTGGCGGTGGCGGTGGATGGCGGCGAGGTGGCTTTGGCTTCGAGCGAGATCATGGTGCAAGCTGTGCCGCGTGAAGGCTTGTTGGTCGAGGGCAGCGATGGCGTGGTGGTTGCGCTCGATCCGGTGCTGACCGATGCGCTCATTCACGAAGGGCTGGCGCGTGAGGTGGTGCGCCGTGTGAACGACCAACGCAAGGCGCTGAATTTGGCTTTGTCTGATCGCATTCAGGTGCAATATCTGGCCAGCCCGCGCTTGGGCCAAGCCATTGCCGCATTTGAGGCGTATATTTGCGCCGAAACGCTGACCAGCCACTTAACCGTTGCGGCGGCGCTGAGTGACGCGGCGATTAAGGATGAGTTTGATGGCGAGTCTTTGGGTTTTGATTTAAGCAAATAAAGGACTTACGTGCATTAAAAACATTTCACCACAAAGAGCACAAAGTTCACAAAGAAAAGAATGGTTTACCAATACAAATCTTCGAGTTCTTTGTGTGCTTTGTGGTGAAAATAAAGTTTTCGCGTAAGTCCTAAAATAAATGCGCGGCGCTCTTATCATTCAAATTGAGTAGGCGAAGTGATGCAAAATTGTAATTGGGCTTGACACATCGCCGATAATATACCCGATACGGGGAAAAATGGATAACATGCTGGTTTCACAAGACGCTTGTCAAAAATAGATTGATGGGGGAGGGGTGTGAAATTGGCGAAAATTTATGTCTCAAATTCTATCTACTGAACAAAATAGAATACGCGAAGAGTTGCTTGGGTTGATTGATAGCCCGCAACCGCCTCAACCTTCGGTATTTATTGGGCTATTTGGCCCGCCGGGCAGTGGAAAAACGACCATGCTCGACAGTTTTTCGCGCATGGAAAACGGGCCAGTTACATTGCGCAGCCGAAATCATCGGCGTGTGATGAGTTTGAAGATTGACGCGACCATCATTCCAAGATATATGTTGCCTTGGCAGTACGTGTTGTCGCAAGTGCTTGATCGTTTGGATGAGCAAGCCATGCCAAGCGAGATTGAGGTGATTAAGGGGCTGCGTGGCAAGCTCGTTGCATTGATTCGCCGCGACCCCAAAATGACGGCGCAAGAGGAAGAAACCGGGACGGTTAGTTTTATCAAGCAGTTTCGGCAAGCAATACCGGCGTTGGTGGCAAGCAATGTAACCCATGCCAATAACGTGTTGGTGGTCGGGCTTGATCATTTGGATAAGATTGACGCGGTTACGACTGCGGATTTGCTCGACGCGGCGGCTTACTTTTTGCGTGTACCGGGTGTGGCGGTGCTCATTACGGCTGACGAGGGCGCATTGGTTGAGCGGATCAATACTGCCACCGAAAGCACGGATGGCTCGGCACAACTGCGATCCATGTTGCAAGCGCGGCTAGAATTGCCAGCTCGGGTAAAGGCTGCGGCTGCGGCGACATTGGGCGCTGGGATTGCGCCATTGACCAAACCCCGCCCAGTGCCAAGCACCGCGCCTAAGGCGACCACACCAAGTGAGGCGGCTTCTGTGGCGGCAGCGACTTTGCAGCCAGCGGCGGTGACGGTGACGCCCAAAGTTGCACCTGCGCCTGCGATTGCGCCGAAAACCGAGAAAAGTCCGGCCTCGGCGGCTGTGGCCGCTAACCTTGAGGCCGATGTCAGCCGTTCGACATCGAGCCGAGCCTCGGCTGCAGCGGCGCGTAGCCAAGCCACACCCAAGGCGGATCGGGCGGCGATGGCTGGCGCGGGGGCGGTTGGGCGTTGGGTGCGCAATGCTTTGGCGAGTGGGTCGCCAATTATGTTGGCCCTAATTGTGTTTTTGATTGACCGCGCAACCAAGATTTTGATTCGCTTAATTTCGGTGGAGCCGCCGGGGATTAGCATTGTGCCGGGTTGGTTGCGGCTTGAGCAGTATTTTGCCACGACGACGGCCAATGGGCTTTTGCGTGGCAGCTTGGGTTTGGGGGCTGAGTTGGTCGGGCTGTTTTTGGCCTTGATTTTGATGATATTCTCGAATGATCGCAATGCGGCGGTCAACCGCTCGGATTCGATGTTGCGTTTGGCCTCGTTTGGGCTGATTGTGGGGACGCTCACCTCGATTTTGCTCGACCGGCTGTGGTTTGGCGGGGTGCTTAACTTTATTCACCTCGGCAGTTTGCCGGTCTTTAACCTTGCGCATGTGATGTTGTTGATCGGCGAGCTGATGCTGATTTATTCGCTGCTGCGCACGTGGCGCGGGTAGGGTGTGGGGTGGTTTTGCAGACGGGGCCGGTTGGCCCCGTTTGTTTTTTTCGGGGCGAATTGGCAAGGATAATCTCATGGGTAATCCTCCAGCGCTTTTTCACGCCGACGGTGTATGAATTGTTGCGCCGAATGTAGGTTTTGTTTGTTGCAAAAATATCTAAAATAAGGCAACATGACCATCAACCAACCTGCTATTGATATGCTTGATGTCAATAAGTCACATCCTACTTATTCCTTTGTCGTTCCTATTTACAACGATGCAGATTTAGCCGCCGATTTTTGTGCTGAATTTGAAGATGTGTTCCAAAGCTATCTAGGGGTGAAAGAAATTTCAGGGCAAGTAGAATTGATTTTCGTCAATGATGGCAGCCCAAAAACAAATACGATGCGGGTTTTGTATCAAGTTTGTGATCAGTATCCATTTGCGATGGCAATTGAATTGAGCCGCAATTTTGGTCAACATGTGGCCTTGTCGTGTGGCTATGCCCATGCAACAGGGGATTATGTGGGCATGTTGAATGTAGACATGGAAGACCCGCCCGACCAAATTCCGTTATTGCTGAATGTGCTAAAAAGCAATGATGTAGACATTGTGACCAGTTTGCGTGCGAATGTGAAACGGCGTTGGCTTGAATCGTTTACATCACATTATTTTAACTTGATATTAAATAAATTGACGGGTTATGATGTGCCGTTAAATGTCGGGACTTTGCGGGTGATGAATCGGCGTTTTATTGACGCCTACAATCGTTTGACTGAAACAAGCCGATTTATTCCGGGTTTGGAGCAGTGGCTAGGTTTTAAGCACGATTACCTAGAGACCCGACATGCACCACGCCGCAAAGGTAAATCATCGTATAACCTACAGCGACGCTTGTTGATGGCGCTTGAAGCCATTGTGTCATTTTCCGATATTCCACTGCGTATGACCGCATTGCTAGGCGCGGGGATTGCGGCTTTGGGCTTGCTCATGGGCTTAGTTTTGTTGATTGGGCGTTTAGTCAGAAGCGATTTCTTGCCGGGTTATCTTTCAACAATTATTGTGATCGTCTTTTTAGGTGGCGTCCAAATTTTAGTAACCGGTATGGCTTCTATCTATATTGGTCGCATTCTAAAAGAAGCGCAAGATCGCCCACTTTACATTGTTCGAGATATTTATCAAACGATGAATGCTGGTGCTAACGTTGACCAAAAACGCAGCTATTACATGGAGTTTGCGTCAACGCCGCACTCAAAATTGTCATCACAGTCATCACGAAACATACACAATTATGTACACATTCAATCGAGAAAAATTCATCAATGACATTCAAACACAGGGCTATGCTATCTTAAATGATGTGCTTGCTCCCGATTTCATCAGCCGCGCCAAAACCGCTTTGGCGGAGGCAATTGAAAAAGAAGCTGCCTATCACGGCACAACAAGCTATTCAGATTACGGTATGGTGTTGCTGTGCTCACTTTATGATCGTGTGTTTATTGATTTATTTGACAACAAGCGTCTGACAGACCCATTTAATTCGGTGTTGGGCGAAGGGTGTATTGTTTATGCCTATACCTCGTCTTCGATGCCGCCGAGCAAGACTAACTTTTCGGCACGGGTGCATGTGGATTGCCCACGCTTGATCCCAAATTATGTTACTAATATGGGGGCAACCATTGCCCTTGATGATTTTTATGAGGACAATGGTGCCACTTGGTTTTTGCCAGCGTCGCACACTCAAGAAAATGCACCCGCACGCGATGAGTTTTTTGGTCGTTCAAAACGCTTTATCGCGCCAGCAGGGTCGGTCTTATTTTTTAATGCGCGATTGTGGCACGCTGGTGGTAGCAACTTTACCCCAAATTGGCGACACGCCCTGACGATTAATATGTGCCGTGCCTACATGAAACAGCGGATTGATATTCCTCGCGCCATGAGTCACCTTGACTTGACTGGGGTTTCGGACGCTGCGCTGCAAAAACTTGGTTTTCATGCGCAAATGCCAGCTTCGTATGATGAATATTATGTGGAACCAGAAAAACGCAAGTTTAAACAAAGGACTGAATAATGATAACTGAAACAACAAAAAATTTAGATTCGCAAGTAGTGATTGCCGCGAATATTGCGTTGCATACACGACTGGCTGATGAATATAACAACGAACCTCATTTTCGCCCCGAGAATATTGAGAAAGTAGATAAGCGAATAGCAGGTTTGGTAAAACAAACCCAAGCGCGTCGTTTGCTCGATTTAGGCTGTGGCACGGGTTTTGTCATTCATATTGCCAAGCGTTATGTGGCCGAAATTCATGGTGTGGATGTAACCAAGGCCATGATGGACAAAGTTGATCTGAGCGGTTCGGCGCGAATTGTGCTGCACCAGCATGACACGGGCACATTTCAGCCGCCCGGAGCGTTCGATATGGCGACGGCTTACTCGTTTTTGCATCATTTGTATGATATTGCGCCGACGCTGCAAACCGCATATAAGGCATTGCGACCGGGTGGGGTGTTTTATGCTGATCTTGAGCCAAATTATTATTTTTGGGAAGGCATTAATGGCTTGAATCGCTCTGGCAATTATGACCCCATTGTGCGCCGCGAAATTGAGATGGTGACTTATAAAGATGAGGACATCGAAAAGACGTTCGGGGTGGATAAGGATGTCTTTAATCACGCTGAATATGGGAAGAGCATCGCCAATGGGTTTCGCGAAGAACAATTGCGCGGCTTGTTGCACGAAGCTGGATTTAGCCATGTTGAGGTGTTTTATCAATGGTTCATCGGCCAAGGCACATTGATTAATGATGCTCAATTTGAGCGGAGCGAGCGATTTCAACACGCCGATGTGATGAGCAACATGTTGCAACGCATCATGCCATTGTCACGCGGGTTGTTTAAATATATTGGCTTTATTGCCAAAAAATAAGGCAATTGGGCTTTTATTGAACGCGGTATGCAGCAGTTTCGAGGTGATATTGAATTGGTGGCGGTGCGGGCCGACCATGCGCCCAACATGGCGCGTTGGATGCTGGATCCGTTGGTGCGCAATAACATTGACTTGCGAAGCGAGCCATCACTGACGCGCACTTTGGCGTGGATTGAGCGCGTGCAAAGTGACGCCTCAATTGCGGCGCTGGCTATTTTGCAAGTGGGGCAGCATGTGGGCAATATTACGCTCGATCAGGTTGACACTCACACTGGGTTGGCGCGTTTGTCAATTTACATTGGCGAGGCGACCGCCCGCAGCAATGGGGTTGGGCGCACTGCGGTGTATCTCGCGCTAAAGCATGGTTTTGAAGTGATGCACTTACACAAAATCTGGTTGATTGTGCATGAACAAAACCTCGCTGCAATTCATACTTATATGAAATTGGGTTTTGAATTAGAGGGCATTTTGAAAGATGAATTTTTAATTCAAGGTCAACGGCTTGCTGCCTTGCGAATGGGGATGCTCAAAGCTCGTTTTGAGCAAAATTACCCCGAAGAAATAAATGGACGATCTGCAAAGATCACTAACCTTAACTTCACTCATGACTCAAAGGAGAATTCATCATCATGAAAGGGGCTGTCATTCAACCGTCTTATATTCCTTGGCGTGGTTATTTTGACCAAATTTATAAAGCCGATGTTTTTGTGTTTTACGATAATGTGCAATACGATAAACACGGCTGGCGTAACCGAAATCGAATCAAAACGCATCAAGGTTTGCAATGGTTGACCATACCGGTGCTGTCGGGTGGAAATGTGGTTGACCAGCTTTTGATTAATCAAGTGCGAATTGATAGCCGGTCGAAGTGGAACGTGAAGCATTGGCAGTCGTTGCAACAATCCTATCGGCGAACGCCGTATTTCGATTATTACGCGCCGTTGCTCAAAGAATTTTATAACCGCGAGTGGGAGAATTTATCCGATTTTACGATTGAGATGACGATTGCGTTGGCTCGCGAATTAGGTATTCGCCATACGCAATTTGTGCGCTCATCGTCATTGCAAGCCACCGCCAGCAAAACCGAGCGATTGGTCAATTTGCTGCAACAACTTGATATTACCCATTACTATTCTGGCCCGTCGGCCAAAAGCTATATTGAGGATGAGTTATTCGACCGAGCGAATATCAAGTTGGAATACATGGTTTATGATTATCCAGAATACCCACAACTTCACCCGCCCTATAGCCCCTATGTGACTGTGCTCGATTTGATGTTTATGCTGGGCAAACAGGCTGGTGAGTATATTTGGGGCAATTTGCATTTACTTGGACACGCACAAATTAACGATGAATTTAACACTGACCTCTACGACCGCGAAAACCTTCGAGACAGCTTCGAACTCGCAGCTATACCCGCCTGAAGATTTTGAGAAGTTATTTGCCATCGAAGATGCGTTTTTTTGGTTTAAGGCGCGTAATCGGGTGATCCATACGATTCTTGCGCCTATTATCACGCAACGTGCGGCAAAAGTAATCGAAATTGGCTGTGGTACGGGCTATGTTTTGCGGATGCTGTCCGAACAATTTCAAGATGCGGTGATTGTCGGCGCCGATTTATTCTTTAGCGGGCTAAAATTTGCGCAGCGCCGCGTACCGAAAGGGTTGGTGCAATGCGATATGCGGACGGCCCCTTTCGCCAAAGGTCAATTTGATGTGGTTTGCATGTGCGATGTGCTTGAACATATTCCAGAGCATGACGCCGCATTGCAAACCGCATATGACTTGCTGCGTCCGGGGGGACATTTGTTGGTCACCGTTCCAGCGCGTATGTCGTTATGGAGCTATCACGATGAACATGCTGACCATTGCCGACGTTATGAACTTGGCCAATTGACCGCCCATTTACAAAAAGCCCAGTTTCAGGTGGATTACATCACCGAATTTATGAGTATGCTGTATCCGATATTGTGGCTTGGGCGGCGTATGCAGCGTAAAATGGCACGCACAACCAGCCAAGCAGAGATGGCTTATCAACAAACTCGCATTCCGCGTGTTATTAATTACGCACTAGATGCTTATTTGCAGTTAGAAAATGCAATGATTCAACGACGTAAACGCTTGCCGATTGGCACGTCGCTAATTGCGCTGGCAAAAAAAGATTGAGACTATGAAAGCAATCATTCATAACATCGTCGCCATTCCTTTCATTTACAATCTTGTGCAACGTTTGTTGGGCGAAAGCAAGGCCCATGCGCTCATTCGGCAAGAAATAGCGCGGGTTCCCTGCTTACATGCGGTGCTCGATATTGGCGGCGGCACTGGCTTGTCGCGGCAGTTGTTGCCATCGAAAACATGGTATGTCTGTCTTGATATTGACCCGCAAAAACTGCAAGGTTTTCGCCAACAATATCCCGCCGAATCAGCCTTGATCGGCGATGCGACTCAAAGCGGTTTATGCGACAATAGTTTTGATGCGATTGTGTGTGTATCTGTGTCGCATCATCTGCCTTACGATCAACTTGCTGCCTTATTTGACGAATGCAAACGACTATTAAAACCAAACGGACAACTTATTTTTTGGGATGCGGTTTGGGACAAGCGCAAATGGAGTGGACAAGCATTGTGGTCGCTTGATCGCGGGGCATACCCGCATACTGACCGTGAATTGCGAGACTTGATCGGCGCTCGGTTTAATATTGGTGCTTGGCATAATCCTAGTATCTGGCACAATTATGTTTTGTGTCGGGCGGTTCGGGCTTAATAGATGACACTATCTCAAATTTCACAGCTACCAAAGTATATGGTTGTTCGACGCGCATTTAAAGCGAGTCTTTTTGTGTTTGGCATTGGGTTAATGCTGATGGCACAGTTCATGCTAAATGGTCGTTTATGGCTCAATTGGCCGACGAGCTATGATCCATTTAAAGATTTTGCGACACTTAATTGTGCGATTCCCGTGTTTTGCCAAATGCGCTTTGTGCCATATTTTTTTGTCGCCTTTGTCATGACTTTGCTCGGCGGCATTTTAGTGATTTCACCCATTGCGCATTTGCCAGCCGCACAGGTTCCGCATCACTTAAAGTTAACTTACTTTTCTAACGCATTTGACACGCCGCAGCCGCGCTGGCGTTGGATTGCGTGGCTTTGCTTGTTGGTTGGGTTAGGGTTAACCGGTTGGTTAGCATGGCTAGTGATTTTTACCCCGAAAGCGACTTTAACATGGATATGGTTGGGCGCTTTTACCTCGCTAGGGCTTGCTTTTTATGCTACGGATCGCGCACGCGGGAATACTCAGTTTTTTATCCCGCTCAGCCATCTTGGTTGGAGTGGCGTTTTATTTGCTTATTTGCTGAGCTTAGGTTTTGTCTATAACGTCGTCGCCGTTCCCAATGGTAATTTAACCCTACATTGGGCTATTCCGGTTGCGATTTCTGCGTTGCTTATCATCGCATGGCGAGTTAAATTGTTGCCGATATCCCCCGCTATTTATGGCACCATCATCGTTTTTGCCTTTGCAGCAATGGCGCAAGACCTGCGTTCTTGGCGATATGCCTATATTGGTGATGAATATGCGTTGTATGAATCGGCTTTTTTATTGGTAAAGACATTTTGGGAAATACCGAGTAAACTGCCGTCATTACTGAATATTGGCGTTGGATCATATGGCATGATCCCTATTGGAGCGAATTATCTGCAAGCCATCACAGTTTTGCTTTATGGTACCGATGTTTATGCGTGGCGTATCGCCGAAGTCGTTTTTCACCTGTTCGATACGTTGCCTATCTTCGTTATTGCCAGCACTTTGGCTGGGCGACGAGCGGGCTGGATCGCCGTTGCATGTCATAGTTTTTCGCATCTCTTTTTCAGCCTAACCAAACCGGGTTACGCGGCTGGCATTGATGCATGGCTTTATGGCGCGGCATTGCTTATTTTTGCAGTTCAGCGTCGTAATTTGCTTGGCATTTTTCTGGCTGGATTTATGCCTGCCTTTGGCGTATATTTCAGTCCGTTGACCATTGTGCTTGCGCCAATCACAGGCGTTTTGTTTCTGTTTTACTATTTGCTGGTGCAAGATAATCGCCCTGTTTCGGGCGGCTTTACGGCATGGTTGCGTTGCCTGTGGGGCAATAAGCTATTGGTTGCCGCGTTTGCCCTCGGCATCTTGATTGCTTCCATCCCCGTAGCCGCTCAAACAACTTGGATAGAACAGACCATCCGTCCAACGGTTGCGCAAAGCGAAGTAAAGAATGTGCATCCGTTTTGGGGACAAATTTTGCCAAACTGGATTTACACCTTGAGCGGCTTTTTAGGTTTTGCCAAAAATAGTCATTACATTACAGGGGCATTGGTTGACCCATTAAGCTCTATTTTTATGGCTTTGGGCATTTTGCTTTGTTTGCGTCAGGCGCTGCGTTTTAATATGGCAACTTGGCTTGGGTTAGCCTACTTGATGAATTGTTTCCTCATTGGGGGTATTGTGAGTTATTCATTCCCATCGCTGACGCGCAGTGTCAATCTTGTGCCAATGTTTGCCATACTTACCGCGTTAGGCATCGAAAGTGTCTTGCGCGTTCTTGATCATTTTGTGCGGGCAAAATGGATATCAGCCTTAGCTTTTGCCACGATTTTAGCCAGCATTTTCGCCCTCAATCTTTATAATTTTCATGTGTTGTTAGGGCGAACAGAATTGGTTGATAATGCTGTTCGCCCGACCCCCGTGTCGTTCATTGTGCGCGAATTTGAACGCAATCCGAATTTGGGCGCTGTATATGTGGCACATAACAATGTCGGTGATCCACAGGCCAAATTGGTTGTTCGGGCTTATGGTTATACTTCTGGAAAGGTTACGGCAACTCAAGAATTGCAGGCTGAGCAAGCCATTGCCAAGCTTAAGCCCGATTTATCCCAATCATTTGTCGTGCTTTATCAAATTGCGATTCCGCAAGAAGCAACTTGGAAGACGATTGGTTCGCAGCATTTTGGCGGCAAACCCATTTCCGCCAGCGTGGTCAAACATAATGGTTTGGCCTATATGGGGCGCATTTTTGTGGGTGAGGGGGATGTTGGCCCTTGATTCCCGGCGTTTATCGGTTAATGATTTTGTGGAATCGCGCTATACTCCCATTCTAAGCGACATTGCAACAATTTTGAGTTGCATTGTTACTTTATATCACATCGCCATTTACATTGACAATATACTTTGAAGTAAGCATTATGGCAAAAAACAAGACATTATTGCGTTTGCTCGCCGTTTTAGCCGCAATTGGGCTGGCAATTTATGCGCAAAGCACCATTGTTGGCGGCAGCCTTGCTCCGAATACGCTCTATTATTTTATCGCTGCAATTGTATTGATGGGTTTAAGCGGGTGGGGCGAAACAGCCTTGCCCACCTTGACCACAAATGTCGCTCAATTTGAGCGTATCGGCAAACGACAAATCCTGATGTGGTTGTTAGCCGGGGCATGTTTGCTCGGCAGCACAGTCCTGTTTGCGCAAAATAGTAACCGCGAAGCATGGTTGCTGCATGTCGTTGGCATGATCGTGTTCGCCTTGGCTTTTGTGCCAATGACCAACCTGCTCACACGCCTTCGTGCCCAAAAATTGAGCCGAGATGCATGGTTGTCTTTGGTGTTATTTGGCTTTGTGGTGTTTGTCGCCACGTATGCCCGCACGTATGCTTTGCGCGAATTCCCCGAAGGCGTGTGGTTTGACGAAGGTGCAAATGGCTCAGTATCCCGCCAAATTTTAAATGACCCAAATTTTTGGCCCATTTATATTGATATCAGCCAATTGCCAGCCCATTTCAATTATCTGATGGCCGTATCGTTGCGCTTGTTTGGCGATGATATCGGCGGCGTGCGTATGGTTCCGACCCTCTTCGGTATCATGGCGGTGGCGTTCACGTTTTTGTTGCTGCGCCGTTGGTTTAACACGCCAGTGGCATTTGCGGGTGCAATGATGTTTGCCGTCATGCGCTGGAGCTTGACTTTTTCACGCTTTGGCGTGAACGGCCACGCCAACTCGGCGTTTATGGTGGCCTCGCTGTATTTTATTGACCGCGCCATACGTCAGCGCCGTTTGCTCGATGCCGCATTAGCCGGTCTTTGTATCGGCATGGGGCTTAATTTTTATTATGCTTTTCGCCTATATGCGGCTGGGGTAGTGGCGTTTGGCTTGGCGTGGCCGTTGCTCTTATTGGTGTTGCGTCTAGTTAACCGGCAGTCCCCCAAACCGCCACTCGCCATTGGCGCATTGCTGCGCATATGGGCGGTACCAATCTTGGTTGCCACGTTTGGGGTCATGATCGCCATTGCGCCAATTGCCCAATTTGCCGCCAAAGACCCAAAGGCATTTTTTGAACGCACCAATACGGTCTCGATTTTTACGAAGCGTGACGAACCAGATTTGCTGAAGGCGCTCGAAAAAAATATCACCAAACATGTCTTGATGTTTAATGTGCGCGGCGATGGTAACGGGCGGCATAATATCCCCGGCCAGCCTATGCTCGACCCGTTGATGGCTGCCTTGGGTGTGTTGGGATTAGGCTACGCCGCGTTGCATGCCCACCGTGCCCGTAATTTGTTCATGGTTGGGCTGTTATTTGCCATGATGTTGGGCGGCATCTTTTCACTTGATTTCGAGGCTCCACAAGGCTATCGCACCAATGGCGTCTATTTTCCGGTGGTGTATTTTGCCACCTTGCCCTTAGCCGCAGCATTGCAAGCGAGCCGCCAATTGGCCCTATCACATATCGCAAAAAAAGCGGCTTATGGCGCAGCACTTGCAGGGGTAGGTGGCTTGTTGTGGCTCATTGGACAATCAAATCTCGATACATTTTTTAATAAACAGCGTTACGCTACCGATGCATGGAGTGTGCAATCTACCAGCGAAACATTTGCTGGGCGTGAGATGAATCGCTTGGCCGAGACGCATGATTTGGTGGTTTCGTCAATGTTTGCTGGGCATCCATCGGTGCGTTTTATTGCACCCAATGTCACCAACTATAAGGTGTTTAATCCCAACGATGTGTTGGTGTTGGGAAACCCCAATAATCGCGGGGTGGCCTATTTGCTCGATACTGGCTTAGAGTCTTTATATAACCAGTTACAAAAATATTTCCCCAAAGCAGAGATTCGTGAGCTTGTGCCCCCACGCGGCGGTGGGCCGTTGGCCTATAGTGTCGCCATTTCCCCCGAAGACATTCAGCAAATTTTAGGCGTAAGCGCAAAACTGTATCGAAATGGGTTTGATGGGGCAGTTGAAAAGGAATTTTCATTGACGCGGCTTGCGGCTGATTGGTCGGCGGCGGCTGCGCCAATGACCGGCGCGTTCCAAGCGGAATTTCGTAGCACTTTGTATGTGCCACAACCCGGCAGTTATCGCTTTGCTGTTAAAGGCGTATCTGATGCCGAAATTTTTGTGGATGAATTTGCGGCGACAAACGCGCTCAACTTGGGAAAAGGCAACCATGCGTTACGGGTGCGTGTGCCAAATGCGAATCGCGCATTTGAGCTAACTTGGCAGCAAGGCAATGCGGCGGCGCAATCTATTCCGCAAAATGCGTTGCTGCGGCATCCCGTTAGCAATAACGGTTTGCTTGGGGCCTATTATCGCAATGGCAACTGGAGCGGCGAACCTGCCTTTTCACAGCTTGACCCCGAAATTGCCTTTTATTTTCACAACTTGCCGTTGCCGCGTCCCTATTCAGTCGAGTGGAAAGGCAAAGTATATGCGCCGAGACGCGGTGATTATATTTTTACAACCCAGTCTATTGATGAATCAATCTTGAGTATTGGCGGTAAAGTGTTGATTGACAACCGTCAAAGTGGTGCGTTTGTGGATGGGCGTGTTACGCTTGATAAAGGCTGGCATGAGGTCAATTTACGTTTTGCCGACCGCACGAGTTATACCCGCGTCTATTTATATTGGACACCGCCGGGTGGGGCGCGTGAAGTGTTGCCCGCGCGTTATTTGCTGCCGCCGCAAGGGGCCTATCCGAGCAACGACGACATGGATAAGCAATTGGCTGAGGCGACTCGTCTTATTAGCCAAAACAAAAAACAAGTAACGGCGCTGGATCTGCTTGACGGGCAAGGTGTTCTGCCGCCCGCGCCGACCCCTGCGCCCATCGTAGCGCCGCCCAAACCCGCCGCGACCAGTGGCGCGACATTTGTGCCGGTAATCAAAGCACCTTTGCCAAACTTACCCAAATTGGGCGATCTTAGCCTCAAACCGCAAGCGGTGGTTGGTGGCGAAGGCAGCGCCGACAACCAATTTAAACAACCCAATGGGGTTGCTGTTGCCAAAGACGGGCGTGTGTATGTGGCGGATATGGGCAATAAACGGGTACAGATATTGAATGGCAGCGGTCAATTTGTGGGTAAATTGACGCTTGAAAATCCTCCCTTTTCTGAGCCAATAGACGTGGCAATTGACCAAAACGGCATGATTTACGTGCTTGATTCTGATATTGGCTTTATTGCAAAATTTGATAGCGCGGGCAAATTGGTGGGCAATGTTGATCTCGGTCGTGCGGGTGTGTATAAGCCGCGTGGGTTTTATGTGGATGAACAAGGCCAAATTTATTTGGCGAATACCGGTGGCGGTAATATTGTCAAAATATCGCAAGATGGCACGGTGCTGCAAACCTATGGGCAACGTGGCGCAGATGCTGGGCAATTTAATGAGCCGAATGATGTTAAAGTTAGCCCGCAAGGTTTGGTATTTGCTACCGATTCAGCCAAGGGGCGGATTAACGTGTTTTTAGTGGATGGGCGTTTTGCCCTTGAAATTCCAATTCCGGCGGCCAATGCGTTGGTTGGCACACGGGTGCTGATTGCCCCTGACGGCGCTATGCTGTGGACAGCGACTGAGCCGCATGAACTTCGTCGTGCAACCCAAGCAGGGCAATCGCTGGGGCAATGGGGCGGATTTGGGCAAGGTTTGGGGCAATTGCGTCAGCCAACTGGTATTGCAGTTTCGCCCGATGGTAAGACGCTGTGGCTTGTTGATTCCGGCAACCATCGTGTCCAGCAGTGGGCGATTGAGAAGTGATGATATGGCAGGGAATAAGCAACCTTATTCCCTCTGACCTAGTTTTCTTTACGCGCAATTATCTTAATAATACAACCTTTGCCCATCAACGTAGCGAGTGCTTCGGCGGGCAAGGCAATTATGGCAGCAGGGATAAATAACAGCGCATTAATAAACATCGCCGCCGCTGAGGTGCGATGATTGGGCGCAGGCGGGGCGCGTTTAATGAGGCGATATGCAAGGTTCATCTCGCCCGAAATGCGATTTAACATGCTTTGCCAAAAACCATAATACCCATATTCTGGCGAATGGGTGCTGTTTTTGAGCGGCGACAAGCCATATTCTTGCATGAGTTGGGTTAAAGTCTCGCGTGAAAAATGCCATAAATGGCGCGGCGTGTCGAGATGAAACCAATGCCCTTGGCTCATTTGGGCTTGCCAACTGCTCAAGTTTGGCACTTCGATCAAGCAAATACCGCCGGGTTTGAGAATGCGTTTGATCTCAGCCAAGGTCGCAAACGGGTCGCTAACATGCTCAAAGACATGATAGAGGGTAATGAGGTCGAAATGTGCAGCGGGAAATTTGCATTCAGCCAAGGTCGGCTGGGTAAACACGTCAATGTCATATTGATTTTTGGCAGCTTTAGCCAATTCGGCATCAAACTCTGTGCCAACACATTGCCAGCCGCGCTCTTTTAAGGCGGCCAACATGAGGGCGCGGCCACAGCCGATATCGAGCGCACGACCGGGCTGCTCGAAGAAAGGCAAAAGCTCGCGCATGCGACGCAGGCGGAATTCACGCACGAGCGCCTCAACCAAAGCAGGAAAACGCTTGCCTTGTTTGCCATAGTAGCTGGGACCATAATAATAGGATAAATCAAAATTTGTGATTGGCAGTGCCGTCCAAGCAACGCCACAGGCTAAGCATTGCTTTATATCAAAGGTTTCACCTGAAATATAGTCTTGGTTTTGAAATTTGGTCGAAATCGGCGTTTGACCGCAGTGCGGGCAAGTGTGGAGTGATGTGTGCATCATTGATTATTTAGGGAATGAGTAATGAGTAATGAGTAATAAGGATTGGAGAATGAGGATCAGGAATGAATCAATGCCTAATCTCTAATCTTTAATCTCAAAAATCAAAAACCCTCCAACACCCCCACCACTTCCTCCAAATCTGACATAGTCAGCTCATTGTGGAATGGCAGCCGCAGCAGCCGATCGCTGATGTCTTCGGTGACGGGGCAGTCGCCGGGCTGCCCATCAAACTGCCGACCCATGTCAGACAAATGCAGTGGCAAATAATGAAAAACCGCCGTAATACCATTGGCCTTGAGGTGCGAAATCAGCCGTGTGCGGGTGTCGAGATCGGGCAACAAGATGTAATACATGTGATACGACTGATCGCATTCTTTCGGAACAGTGGGTGTGACAATCCCATGCTTGCTTGCCCATGTTTGCAAAGCCGCGTGATAAAACTCCCAAATCATTTGGCGCTTGGTCTGAATTTGTTGCCGAGCTTCAAATTGCGCCCACAAGTAAGCCGCCAAAATATCGGACGGCAAATAGCTTGAGCCGATGTCGCACCACGTGTATTTATCCACTTGCCCACGAAAGAAACGCGAACGATTTGTGCCTTTTTCTCGAATAATTTCGGCTCGTTCGACATAATTAGCATCGTTAATGAGCAGCGCTCCGCCTTCGCCACAGGTGAAATTCTTGGTTTCGTGAAAACTCTGAGTTGCCATGCAGCCAATTGTGCCGAGCCAGCGCCCCTTATATTTGCCAAATAGCCCATGCGCGTTGTCTTCGATCACTTCTATATGATGCTGTCGTGCAATTGCCATAATCCGATCCATCTCGCAAGCTACGCCCGCATAATGCACCACATAAATGGCCTTGGTGCGCGGCGTAATAAGCGCTTCGAGCTTGTTTTCGTCAATATTCAGCGTGTCGGGGCGAATATCGACAAAAACAGCCTTGGCCCCGCGCAGAACAAAGGCATTGACGGTGCTGACAAAGGTAAACGATGGCACAATGACCTCGTCGCCGGGTTGTAAATTGAGCAGTAAGGCGCTCATTTCGAGCGCATGGGTGCAGTTGGTGGTGAGCAGCGCTTTGCGCACGCCAAGTTCGCGTTCTAAATAAGTATGGCAACGCTTGGTGAAAACACCATCGCCCGAAATGTGCATATTTTCGACCGCTTGGGCGATATAGTAAAGTTCCTTGCCAACGACACAGGGTTTATTGAAGCCAATTTTGATCATGATGCGGAAAGTTAACCACTAACCATTTTATACCGTTGACCTAACCCTTCATGATCAAGTCTATGCCCATTGCGGGTTAAATACGCATCTTGGCGCAGCCCCCACTTGTTGAGACGATATTGCACAGAGGTATTCAAGACACCAAAACCATAGGTGACACTACGCTTAAAACTAATGGATGAAGACTCCGCTGCGTAGACCGTTGGGCATGAGATTTCGCCAATGCGATAGCCAAAATAAGCAGCTTGGGCAATCATTTGATTATCAAACACAAAATCATCCGAATTTTCACCCAGCGGCAAATTTTCGAGCACTTGGCGCGTAAAAGCGCGATAACCAGTGTGGAATTCAGATAATTTGACCCCCAACATCATATTTTCAAACCCAGTTAGGGCGCGATTGGCGATATACTTCCAAATGGGCATCCCGCCCTTCAGGGTTTGGTTGCCCAAAATACGCGATGCCAAAACCATGTCATATTCGCCTGAGCCGATCATCCACGCAATTGCGCCGCATAATTTGGGCGAATATTGATAGTCAGGGTGAATCATAACCACAATATCGGCCCCGCGCTGCAAGGCGACACGATAGCAGGTTTTTTGGTTGCCGCCATAGCCCAAATTTTTATTGTGTCGAATCACCGCCCCAATGGGTAAGCCGCAGGCCACATCAACCGTATTATCTCGGCTGTTGTCGTCTACCAAAATGACATCATCCACAATTTCGTGTGGCAAATGTTCGTAAGTGCGCTTCAGGGTTTTTGCTGCGTTGTAGGCCGGCATCACCACCGCCAGTTTTCGTCCAAGTATCATGAATCCTCCGATTGATTAAGAATGACTGTTGTTGCAATCAGCCTCCCTCATTATGGTGATTGGGTCCTATTCTTCAAAGGGAATTAGGCCGAGTGACGCATCCTGATGTGGATGGAATTGCTTCAATCTTTCTATCGTTAAAACTGCCGTCACTTCAATTCTAACTGTTGCAACCGATGCGCTGCCGTCTCGGTGACCCAAACGGTGTTGTTGAAAACCGCGATGCCGGTGGGGATGCGCAGCTTGCCGGGCTGTCTCTTATACACATCTCCGC
>JAHBAL020000004.1 GCA_018500105.2 Anaerolineae bacterium | reverse complement strand
TCCGTCTCGTGGGCTCGGAGATGTGTATAAGAGACAGATTCATAACTCCCAAATATGCCTTTCTATCACAAACTCGGCCAAATTCCGCACAAGCGCCATACCCAATTTCGCAAACCCGACGGCAAACTCTATCGTGAAGAAGTGATGGGGTTAGAAGGTTTTAGCGGCGTGCAGTCCATTTTGTATCATCACTTTTTGCCGCCGCGGGTGCTAAAAACTGAATTTTTGGGCGATGTCAAGCCCACCTATGCCGATTATGGGGCCATTCGCCACCGTGCCTTTGCCAGCGGCAGCACCGCCAACGGCGGCGATGCCGTCAGCGCCCGCCGCATTTTGCTCGGCAACAGCGATGTCACGCTCAGCATCAGTCGCCCCACCCAAAGCATGGATTATTACTATCGCAACGCCCAAGCCTACGAGGTATGGTTTGCCCACGAGGGCAGCGGCGTGCTGCGCAGCCAGTTTGGGCGATTGCCGTTCGGGCCGGGTGATTATTTGGTCATTCCCTTCGGCACGACGTGGAAGCTCGAACTCGACACACCCGATGCACGTTTTTTTGTCATCGAGACCGGCAGCCAGATCAACACCCCCAAACGCTACCGCAACGAGTTTGGGCAATTGCTCGAACATGCGCCCTATTGCGAGCGCGATTTCCGCCCGCCCAGCGAAATGGAAACCCACACCGAGCGCGGCGAATTTGAGGTGCGGGTCAAGGTGCGCGACAGCATCTCGCGCCACATCCTCGACCATCACCCACTCGACGTGGTGGGCTGGGATGGCTATCTTTTCCCCTACGCCTTCAGCATCCACGACTTCGAGCCGATCACAGGCCGCGTTCATCAGCCGCCGCCGGTGCATCAAACTTTTCAGGCCGATGCCTTTGTCGTTTGCTCATTCGTGCCGCGTTTGTTCGACTATCACCCGCAGGCCATCCCCGCGCCCTATTCGCACTCCAACGTCAACAGCGACGAGGTGATTTATTATTGCGAAGGCAACTTCATGTCGCGTAAAGGCATCAAGCAATACGACATTTCGCTGCACCCGTTCGGCTTGCCACATGGCCCGCAGCCCGGCATGACCGAAGCCTCGATTGGGGCCAAAGAAACCAAAGAATTGGCTGTCATGGTAGACACCTTCCGCCCATTGCAAGTGGCGGTGGATGCGCTCGAACTCGAAAAACCCGAATATCAAGGCACATGGCTTGAGGGAAGCGGGGAGTAATTTATTTAATGAGTGAATGAGCGAATGGGTGAATGAGTGAATGCTTAATCACTCATTCACCCATTCGCTCATTCACTCATTGCTATGCTAAATGCTTATCTTCGCCGCATCAACTACACCGGCCCGCGCCAAGCCACCCGCGAGGTGTTGTTTGCGCTGCACCGCGCCCATTTAACCAGCATCCCTTACGAGAATTTAGACATTCATTTGGGTGAACGGCTGACGCTGGATTTTGAACCGATCTACGACAAAATTGTGCGGCGGCAGCGCGGTGGCTGGTGCTACGAGATGAATAGCCTGTTTGCATGGGCATTGCGCCAATTGGGCTTTGATGTGCAACTGCTGAGCGGGGCCGTCAACCCGATTAACCGTGACGAATACGCCGACCGCGACCACCTCATTTTGCGGGTCAAAACCATCGAAGGCGACGATTTTATCGCCGATGTCGGGTTCGGCAATGGCTTTCTGTATCCGCTGCCCTTCCGCGAGGGCAAGCACACCCAAGGCGGCTTTACCTTTGGCCTTAGCCGTATTGACGACGACTATTGGCATTTCACCAACCAACAATATGGCGGGGCGGGCTTTGTGTTCAACCTTCAGCCTTACCAAATGCCCGATTTCGCCGAGCGTTGCCATTGGCTGCAAACCTCGCCCGAATCGGGGTTTGTGCGCATGACCGTGTGCCACAAAGTGCTCGATGATCGCATCTTCAGCCTGCGCGGAGCGCAGCTTTTCACCACCACCCCAAACGACATGACCGAACACATCGTGCAATCGCACGACGAATTTGTGTCGGTGCTAAGCGACATTTTTGGCCTGCGTCTGCCCCATTCAGCCGGGCTATGGGCCAAAATTTGGCAAAAACATTTGGCGTGGCAACAAGCGCAGCCATAAATTTCGCGCCAAATCATAAAGCGCACAAAGAACTCAAAGATTTGTATCCGAAAGCCTTCTTTTCTTTGTGTCCTTCGTGCACGTCGCGGTGAAATACTTACCTTGTGCGTCAGGTTAGAATTTACGCACACAAGAAATGTTTTACCACAAAGCACACAAAGTTCACGAAGATAAGAAAGGGTTTATGGTTCAAATCTTTGAGTCCTTCGTGTTCTTCGTGGTAAAAATAAAGCCTTGCGTAAGTTCTAAGATGATTAATTAAGACCATTACGGCAACCTCGCACAACCTCACTATTTTGAGACTATAATGAGAATAGCAATAAAACATTCAATGTAGAATTTATCTTGCCTTAAGGTGTATGATAGAATGACAGCGAGATGACGAACAGGAGGGCGCTAGATTGGCAACCGCAAAGCAGATGTCTCCACCGCATAGCAATACCGCAAGCAAATGGGCCACTTTATTGGGTGTAAAAACCCGTTTCCAGATCAACCAAGCGCTATGGGGGTATGTTTTTGCGCTGCCTTGGGTCATTGGCCTGATTGTTTTTTGGCTAGGGCCTATTTTTGCTTCCTTGTATTTCAGTTTTACCGACTACGACATTATTAGCGACCCCAAATGGGTGGGCAGCGCCAATTTTGTCAAAGCCTTCACCAAAGACCCGCAATTTTGGCCTTCGCTCGGCAAAACCTTTTATTTCACCGCCCTATTCGTGCCCGTTACCATTGTCGGCTCGTTGCTGCTGGCAATGTTGCTCAATCAAAAATTACACGGCACGAATATCTTTCGTACCCTCTTCTTCATTCCGCACCTCGTGCCTGCGGTCGCTATTGCCGTTGTATGGCTCTATCTTATGCACCCGCGCTTGGGACCAATCAACGATTTTTTACGCGCCATCGGCATCGAAGAACCACCGCGTTGGCTCGGCTCTGCCGATACCGCGCTACAGTCGGTTACCCTGATCAACGTGTGGGCGGCCCTCGGCGGCAACAATATGCTCATTTTCTTGGCCGCCTTGCAAGGCGTGCCGCAAGATTTTTATGAGGCAGCAGAAATTGACGGCGCCAACACCGCCCAAAAGTTCTGGAAAATCACCCTTCCCCTGATCAGCCCATCCGTATTTTTTGTCTTAATCTTAACCATTATCGCCGCGCTCAAAGTGTTTACCACCGCCATGATCGCGCCCCAAACACCGGGCGGCCCATCCTATGCCACTTGGTTTATTTTGGTGCATATTTATCACGAGGCATTTTTGTATTTGCGCATGGGCTATGGCAGCGCATTGTCGTGGATCTTGGCCGTGATTTTAGTCGTGTTTACAGTGATTCAAAACATCTCTGCCAAACGCTGGGTGTATTATGAGAATGAGTAAGCGCCCCATCAACCCCATGCGCATCACCCGCGATGCCGTGCTATATGCCATTTTGATGGTCTTGGTCGTCATCTTTGGTTTTCCGCTACTCTGGACCGTGAGCGCCTCACTCAAGACCATCCCCGAATTTGCCGAATATCCACCCAAACTGTTCCCCATCAGCCCGCAATGGATCAATTATTGGACCGTGTTGAACACCCCGCGTGTGCCAGTATTGACATGGCTGCTCAACTCAAGTTTGGTCGTCATCTTAACGACGGTTGGCACCACCCTCACCTCGGCCTTGGTGGCCTATTCATTTGCACGGTTTAATTATCGCGGGCGCGACACGCTGTTTTTTATCACCCTCGCCACCATGACATTGCCCGCCCAAGTCACCCTCATTCCCCAATTTATTTTGTTTTTCAAAATGGGCATGATGAACACCCTCTACCCGTTGTGGGTTCCGGCATGGTTTGGCGGCGGGGCATTCGGCATTTTTATGCTGCGCCAATTTTTTAAGAGCATCCCGCGTGATCTGGATGAAGCCGCATTGATTGACGGGGCCGGTTACCCGCGCATTTTTTGGTCAATTTTGTTGCCCTTGCTTGGGCCAGCGCTCGCCACCTTAGCCATCATCACCTTCATCGCCAGTTGGGGCGATTTCCAAAACCCATTGCTCTACCTCAACTCGCCCGATAAATTTACCGTATCCATTGGTTTGCAATTTTTCAATAACGCGCCCGAAGTAGGCGGTGTCCCCATGCGTCACCTGCTCATGGCGGCCTGCGTTATGTCAATGATTCCCACCGTCGCCATCTTTTTCATCGGCCAGCGCTATTTTGTGCAAGGCGTGGTGATGAGTGGGCTAAAAGGTTGAATTAGTGCAAAGTGACAAGTGGCAAGTGAAAAGACTGAGCTTACTTTCCACTTGCCACTTTGCACTAAACAAACAGAGGAGTAAAAAATGAGTAAGTTAACCAGAAGACAGATTCTAAGAGGCGCTGCCACGATTGGGA
>JAHBAL020000139.1 GCA_018500105.2 Anaerolineae bacterium | reverse complement strand
GGGGGTGAATGTGGCAGTGGCTGGCAACGGGGTTGCGGTGGGCGGCACAGGCGTCGGGCTGGCTGCCACAATATTCACTGTCGCCGACTCGTAGGCGGTCAATTGATAATGTGAGAAGCGCGTTGTCCACTCTGATTCGATAATGGACGTGCTGGCGAAAGTGTAGGGCGTTGGGTCAACGTATTCATATTCGTCGCCATTGTTGAGATACACGCCCAAGTCGCTGAATACCGTTCGGCGGGTTCCGGTGGCGGTGCTGATGAGGGTGTGTTGGCCCATCGTGACTGGGTCAATGCTGCCATTGCGCCCGATATAACAAAAGTAAACCGGCGTGTCGCTGGTGACATAAAGTGTGTCGGTGACCCCGCAGGTTTTCTTGGTGCTGGCATACATGCGCATGGTAAAGCATTTGCCGCCATTACATACCTCGGTGCGTTGGGGTGCGGTGTTGGGCGATGAATTTAGCGGCATAAGCTGGGCTTGTGTGTTCACCGATCCCCCGTTCCAGGTGATGACGGTGAGTGGGACAGCCACGAGTAAGAGTTGCTTAAGGGATATTTTCATCATTTTTCTAAGCGTCTGAGTATAGCGGGTTGTTTGAGGCGTGATGCAAAAAAACGCAAAAGTTGCTTGTGGGGGGGAATGCACGAGGCGTGTCATTAAACTTAAATTTTTTTGACAATTTACCGTTTTTTGACTAAATTAAAGACCAACTGCTAGAATATTGTTGTGTAAATAACTGTTGTTATGTGTAGTTGGGCAAGTGAAGCGTTTTAAGGAGGCTAATCATGACAATCAATTTGAAGGTGCTGGCGATAATTGTTGCTTTAATGATGGTCGTTGGCGGGCAGGTCTATAAAACACAACCGGTTGTAGATTCTTCAAAAGAATATCCTCTCTCCGAAGGGGCTTTAGGCGATTTGCCAAGTGCTGATGTCGTATCAATTGCCGAATGGGTATCCAAAGCCTCAACAATTGAAGCGCTGAAATCTGAATCTCAGCTTGTCGTAAAAGTTAGGGCAACCAGCACGAAAGAAACCAGAATATTAAGAAATGAATTCCCAATGATGGAAGGGACGAAGGTTGTCGGCACACATGTTGACGAATTACCCTTTACGGATACGACATTTGATGTGCTTCAAGTTTATCAAGGTCAAGCACAATCTAAAATAATTGTGATGCAAACCGGCAGACAAATGTGGTCGGCAAAATTTGAGATACGTGACGACCCGTTGTATAAAGCGGGCGAAGAATACGTTTTGTTTTTGGTGGATATTTCGCATGACAATATTCATGCAAATGGCAGAACACTCTACCGAATAGTAAATCCAGCCGGTAGATATAAAATTAGCGGAAATAACGTCAATTCATTTAGCGAGAATCAATCTGCGAGCAGACCTAAAACACTTGGCGATTTAGAAGCAAAAATAAGAGAAAAAAGTAAGTGAAAATTAACATATTTTGACTTGCTTTCTAATAGATTCAAAGTTTAAAGCGTCACTCCAAAGAAGAGAGATCATTAATCTTTCTCTTCTTCGGCTGAAAAGCAAGACATGTTATTCATTAGTGTTTTACTTGTTTTCTTTCTTCTGTGTCTTGTTGTTTCAGTCAAAAAACAGAGGAAAGATTACTTCATTTTTTTGTCTTTCATCTATAGTAGTATTTTTTTCTTGTTTGCTACAACCCCATCGAGATATGCGGCGTTGGGGTTAACCTCAGTGCAAGCACTCGCAATTTCGTTGCTGATTGGGTTGCTTATTACCGCGTTTCTTATTTTTTTATGTGTTAAATTAGTAAAACGAAGAGAAGCAATCTACGATATTAAAAGCTTGTCCGCTGCGGTGGTAGTGAATGTGATGGGGTGTATTCTCAATGTGATATTGCTTTCGTGGGCGTTGTAAATGACAATTTACAGATATTGCCGTCAATCCAACCGATAAAGCGGCACTTTTCGGTTTTCTGACCCACCGCCATGAAAATAATAGGGCATGTCGAAGCGCCCGATCTCGGTCATACGGAAATTAAATTGTAGCGTATCAATTGTGCCGCGCAACTCATCGCCGTCGAACAGCAGATAAGCGGGTTTGCCTTCGGCTTTGACTGCGTGGATAAACCGCACCAATTCGGTGGCTTTCCAGGTTGCAGGGCGGAAAGTTTGGCGCTGCGAATGCAAATCTACTGCGCCGCTGTTGAGCGAGCAGCCGATGACGGCGTTGGCAGGGGTGTTGAGGCGGATATGCTCGAATGAGGCGCGTTGCTCGGCCACCAAATGGCCAAATGCGCCGAAAGCACGGGTGACAGGCAACACCAAGGTTTGGCTAGAACGCCCGAGCAGCAGTGCCGCCACCAAAATGACCGCCGCCAAACGCAATACGCGCCAGCGCAACGAATATAGTGTGGCAAAACCCAATGCGACCAAGGTTGCCCCCATCGGGAAGATAGACAACAAATCACGCGGGCGCAAATAATCATAGAAAAGGTGAAAAATGAGCAGCGGCAACACATAAAACGCAACCGCCAAGAAATGCCGCACATTGCGCCATGCCAGCACAATGCTGCCGATCAGCATGAGCAGCCATAAATAGCCAAATTCGCGGTGCGAGTTCATCTCGTCGAAAAAGCGCTCGACCGTTTCGGGGAAACGGCTGAGTGAAAAGTTGCTTAATTCATCTGAGCCGGTGACCCAAGGCAAGCCAAAGGCATTGGTGTGGTAAATGAGCAGCGGAATAATGGCAATAAAGGCACTGAAGGCGCACAGCAACACCCGCCGAATGGACAAAACGGGTTTGTGCCATTGCCACAACGCAATAGCCAGCGCCGGCGCAATTAGCACTTGGGTGTAACGAATGGTGAAGGCGGCGCCGAGCAAAAGCCCACTCAACACCGCCAAACGCAGTGATTTGAGGCGATACAGTGGCGGGGCAGGCGTGCGATTGCGCACCCGTTGATTCGCCAGTTGTTCCGCTTGTTTTTGCTCGACATGCGAGGCGCGTTCGGCATTAAACGCCAGCAACAACGCCAAAAGCGAGGTTAATTGGGCGGCGAGGTCCGCCATCGGCGTCATTTGCCATTCCACTTGCTGATATGAGGTGGCGGTGATGAAAATCGCGATGGCGGCGGCCAGCAACTGCGTCGGGTCGGGCATATTCCATTCGTGATGTGGCATCGGGTCGCTCAACTGCCCAATTTCCGGCTCGCGCAAGGCCAACGTCCAGCGTCCGCTTTTGAAAATGCCCACTAACAAATAGGTCAGCAAGCCAACGACGATAAGCGACAGCCATCCCACAAACGGCGTGACCCAATACAAACCCACTTCGCCAAACAACAAATAGGCCAACCCAGTGAAAACCGCGTAGCCCGGCGGCCAAACAGTGGTCGAAATCCGCCGTGCATCTTCGGGCAAACGGTAGCCGATGTGGGTGATCGGGTATGAATTGACCATCGGCGCGTCAATGCTCAGATCATGTGTGATGCGAACCAAGGGAAAAGCGTGATAAACCGTGCCGTTGGTCGCCAAATCAACGCCCATTTGCGCATAGGCGTAAGGGTCGCTGCCGGTGACGCCATGTGTGCGCAGCACCCACGCTACCCAGACGGCCCAGCCAAAGCTGAAGGCCAGTAACGCAGTTGCTATCGCTTGTGTCGCAATGGGGTGCGTGAGCCGTTTTGCCAGTGGATTGAGGAGGTAGACGAAAAAGAGCTTGAGTAACACACCCAACCATTGTGATGTGTAGCTCAGCACAATGATGAAGGCCGCCAGCAGCCACCAGCCGCGCAATTCTAAAATGGGGATGCCAGCCACGCGGGCAAAGACCGAGCTGCCGAACAATAAGCCCGCCAAAATATTGGCCCAGCGCCGCCAAGCTGGGCGACCCCAAACCACGTGAACGATGCACCACAGCCCAGCCAGCGCCACCAATAACCCATTCACCAGCGGCGAAAGGTCGGAGGTTGGCGTATTGAACCAGTATGAATATTGAAATAAATTTTCGATTCGCACAGTTTGCTACACTTTTATCTTCTTTATACCACTAATTGTCGCAGATAATCTTTTCTTCTGTGTGCCAAATACAACATCTACTTCTTCGTCGTTGCGCAAACGAATGCTACGCAGCACCAAACCCTCGCCGAAGGTTGGGTGCAAAATGCGGTCGCCCGGCTTAAATTGGGTTTGTTCGGTATAGGTGTTGCTGGGCGATGCGGCTGGCTTCATAACGAGCGGGTTGTTGATCTTAGAAGTGCTGCCCCATGTGCTCATCGCTTGTGCGGCTTGGCTCGGTTTGCGCACCACGCCATCTACCAACGCGGCTGGCAAATCTTCTAAAAAGCGCGATGGCTCCGTGGCGTCGGTCACGCCCCATTGCCCGCGTCGAAACGCCCGCAGCAAATACAACCGCTCTTTGGCGCGAGTAATGCCGACATACATCAAGCGCCGCTCTTCGGCCAATTGTTCGGGGTCGTCGAGGCTGCGGATGTGCGGCAATGTGCCTTCGTCTAGCCCCAAAATGAACACCACCCGATATTCCAGCCCTTTGGCGGCGTGCAGGGTGAGCAAGGTCGGCGCATTGACATTTTCTTCGATGCCGTCTAGCTCGCTCACCAGCGCCAATTCCGCCAAAAATTCGGGTAATAGCGTGTCGCCCGCCTCGGCGGTCACATTGCGCAATTCCATCACGTTGGCCCAGCGATCTTCGCCCTCCGATGTGCCATCCAACAAATGCTCGCGGTAGCCGACATCGCGGATGATGCGATCAAAAAGCTGGCTAACGCTCAACTCGTCGCGCAAGGTCAGCCATTTTGTCCACATTTCGCCAAATTCGGCCAAGGCTTTTGCCCCGCGTCCGGTCAGCAATTCGCGGCGAATGACATCGAGGCAACCAATACCGTGTTGCTTGGCCGCGCTTTCGAGTTGCTCAAAACTTTTATCGCCGATGCCACGTGTGGGCGTGTTGATGATGCGGCGCAGGCTGACCGTATCGGCGGGATTGTTGACGATGCGCATATACGCCAAGGCATCGCGGATTTCTTTGCGCCCATAGAAGCGTGTGCCGCCCACCAGCCGATACGGAATTTTGGCCCGCACAAAGGCATCTTCAACTGCCCGCGATTGGGCGTTGGTGCGATACATTACCGCAATTTCGCCCAATCCCGCCGCTTTTTGCCGCACCAGTTCGTTGATCGTGTCAACTGCGTATTGCGCTTCTTCAGATTCGTTAAACAACTCACACAAGACGATTTTTGGCCCTTTGCCGCGTTCGGTATATAACTCGATATGCTGGCGATTGGGGTTGCGCTTAATCACCGCCATTGCTGCATCGAGCACGGTTTGGGTGCTGCGATAATTTTGGTCGAGCGGGATGATATTGAGATCGGGATACTCGTCGCGTAGCTTTAGCAAATTGCGATAATCGGCCCCGCGCCACGAATAAATCCCTTGGTCTGGGTCGCCGACGCAAAATAAATTGCGATTTTTGCCCGAAATAAGCTTGGCTAATTCGTATTGGGCAATGTTGGTGTCTTGAAACTCATCCACCAGCACATGCAAATAGCGTTCTTGCATTTTTTCCAGCACGGGCGGGTTGTTGCGCAGCAACATCACGCTTTCCATCAGCAAGTCGTCAAAATCTACCGCATTGTTGGCCCGCAAAATTTGTTGATAACGGGCATACACCCGTTTTGCAACTTCATCGAAATACGACTGAGCCTGAAAAAACTCTGGCGTCAACAACTCGTTTTTGGCGTTGCTGATGCGGGCGTGTAAGGCCGCAGGCTTATATTTTTTGTCGTCAATGTTTAGCTCGGTCAGCACCACTTTCACCACCGACAATTGGTCATCGGTGTCGTAAATGACAAAATTGCGGTCAAGGCCAATTAGCGGCGCATCGCGGCGGATGAGCCGCCCGCAAATGCTGTGAAATGTGCCCATTGCCACCTCTTTCACCTGCGCCTCCCCTACAATGTGCCCCAGCCGTTCGCGCATTTCGCGGGCGGCTTTGTTGGTAAATGTCACCGCCATAATGCGATACGGCAACACGCGCCGAGCCTCAATCAGGTAGGCCACGCGGTTGGTGAGCACACGGGTTTTGCCGCTGCCCGGCCCGGCAATCACGAGCGTGGGGCCGTCTTTGGCCTGCACGGCTTGGCTTTGGCCGCTGTTTAGGCCGTCGAGGAGATGTGAATAGGGTGCTGTGGTCATTCAGGCGCGATGATACCGCATTTCGCTACATCAACGCATGTAACTTAACCACCGTCACGCCGTCGCCGCCCTCACCATCTAACCCCGTCTCAAACGACTTGACTGCGGCATGGTCTTTGATTGATTCACGCACGGCGCGGCGCAATGCGCCTGTTCCCTTGCCGTGAATAATGCGCACAAACGGCAAGCCGGCCCGTGAGGCACGATCGAGGTAATCTTGCACGCGCTCAACGCCCTCTTCGCTCATCATGCCGCGCATGTCCAGTTCCATGCCGGGCGATGGCTCAACGTGCCCTCGCTCATACTTGCTGGTATTATCAACGACGACTGGTTCCGGCGCTTTGGCACGCTCCACATCGCGCAGTTTCACCTTCATGCGCATCCGCCCAATCTGCACCTCGGCCATATCGTCGCTGATGCTGGTGATGCTCGCCAACGAATCGAGCGCCTTGACCCGCACCGTGTCACCCACCTGAATTTTAGATTTTAGATTTTGGATTTTAGATTGGTTCGAAGGCAGGTTTTTTTGACTTGGCGTTGGACGATCTTCTCTTGGCGCTTGGCTTTTGGCGCTTACTTCTTGGTTCTTGGTTCTTGGTTCTTGGCTCTTTTCCCTTTCCTCTTCTGCAAATTCCTCGGCCAAATTCAACTCGCGTTCGATCTCGCGCACCTCATCCAGTGCCTCACCCGCCGCCACCACACGCCCGCGCAAACGCCGCACCTCGGCCCGCAACAATTCGATCTCTTTCTCGGCCTCGTCATGCGCTTGGGCCATTACACGCTGTCGTTCCTCGTCAATCTTGCGCAATTGCGCCCGCAATTTGTCGGCGTTGTCTTCGGCCACGCGCTCGGCGCGACGGGCTGCATTGCGGGCGGCTTCGGTCTGCCGCCGCATTTTCTCGATCTCCGACAACATGTCTTCGGCCTTCATATGCTCGCCCGTCAAATGCTGTTGTGCGTCGTCGAGAATGGGTTGCGGCAACCCCAGCCGCTGGGCGATGGCAAAGGCGTTCGACTTGCCCGGCAAGCCGATGGTCAGCTTGTAAAGGGGACGCAACGTCTTGACATCAAATGCCACATTGGCATTTGCCACGCCTTCGGTCATGGCGGCCCACGCCTTTAGCTCGGCATAATGGGTTGCTACCACGCAAATGGCTTGCGAACGCAGCAAATAATCGAGCGTGGCCCGCGCCAAGGCCGCGCCTTCAATTGGGTCTGTGCCTGACCCCAATTCGTCCATCAACACCAACGAATTGGCATCTACTTTGGACAAAAACGACACCAAATTGGTGAGATGGGCGCTGAAGGTAGACAGGCTTTGCTCGATGCTTTGCTCGTCGCCAATATCGGCATAAACGGCATCGAAAATAGGCAAAATGGCGCTTTCGACGGGCAGGTGTAGCCCACACTGGGTCATCATGCCGAGCAAGCCGATGGTTTTCATTGCCACCGTTTTGCCGCCGGTATTGGGGCCAGTAATGACCAAAATGCGTGTGCTGGGATCGAGCGTGATGTCAATCGGCACTACCTTTTCGGGGTCGAGCAACGGGTGACGGGCTTGTTCGATCGAAAACTGCACCGTTGGCGCTGTATTTTGGGCTTTTAGCCGCAAACTGGCGGGCTTGGCGCGTAGGCGATCGGCATATTTGGCCTTTGCCAGCACCAAATCAAAGCGTGCGATTTGCTCAACCGTGCGCAAAATCGAATCGCGCTGCCCCCCGACTTGGTTCGACAATGCTACCAAAATGCGGCGAATTTCGTGTTGTTCGGCCAATTGCAATTCTCGCCATGTGTTATTTAACTCCAGCGTTGCTAACGGCTCGATAAACATGGTCAGCCCGCTTGCGCTTTGATCATGCACCACACCCGCCACGCGGCCTTTGAAATCCGACTTGACTGGAATGACATAGCGCCCATTGCGCTGGGTGATGAGCGATTCTTGCAAATAGCTGCCATTACTATTGACGATATTTTGTAGCTTTTGCAGCAACCGGTCATGGGCGATGCGCACCTCGACGCGAATTTTGCGCAATTCGGGCGACGCACTGTCGCGCACTTCGCCGCGATCATCAATACAGTGGCTGATGCTTTCGACCAATTCGACCTGTGGCTCAATTAGCACCACAAGATCGTTTAGGCGCGGGTATAGTTCGGCGTAACGGGTGATGGCGCGTTGTAAATTGCGGGCGCTGTGCAGCGTTTCACGCACGTCCAGCAATTCGCTTGGCTCCATCATGCCACCACGTCCGGCCCGCATCACCATGTCGCGCACATCCCGCGCCCCGCCAATGCCGAGCGTGTCATTGGTTTCCATGGCTTGCCGCGCCTCGCTCGTCTCCTCCAACCATTGCCTCACCTCGGTGGGGTGGGTGCTGGGGCGCAAGGCGTGCGCCAATTCGATGCTGGCGCTAAAGCTGCATTCTTTGGCAAGCTGCTCTAAAATTTTCGGCAGTTCGAGGGTGTTTAGGTGTTTGGCAAGCACGGCTGGTTAAGATCTGGTTTGACGCATGAAATTTTTCACCACAAAGAGCGCAATGGGCACAAGGATCATAAAGATTTATGACGATAATCTTTGAGTTCTTCGTGTGTTTGGCGGTGAAAATAAAATTTTGCGCTAATCCTAATTATAAAAGATGATGCTTAATCTTCAATAACTCAAAAAACCGCCATCCACCAGCCAAGTTGCGCCAGTGACGAATGACGCATCATTGCTGACTAGGAAGGCTGCAACATGCCCGACTTCGGCGGGTTGCCCACGCCGACCGAGCGGGGTGTGGCGCATAAATTTGCCGCTTGCACCGTGAGCAGTTGGCAGGGCGTGCGCGGCGGCTGTGTCAATATCTCCGGGCGCGATATTGTTAACACGAATGCGATGCGGGCCAAGCTCGATGGCGGCGACCTTACTCAGCCCACCCAAACCTGATTTTGCGCTGCAATAGGCGGCGGCCAACTCTTGCGCGGCAAACTCGGCCACCGACGAAATCAGCACGATGCTGCCGCCGTCGCCCTGTGCCACCATTTGCCGGGCGGCGGCTTGGGCGCACAAAAATGCGCCGGTCAAATTGACATCTAAAATGCGCTGCCAATGGGCTGCGGTTTCATCTAGAAATGCAGTAGGCTGCGATGCCCCCGCCACCAACGCCGCGCTGTGAATGAGCGCATCGAGCCGCCCAAAATGCGCCACCGTGTCGGTCACGAGCGTTTGCACTTGCCAAAGCTGGGTGACATCACAGGCCAGCCCGATGACGCGATCGGGTGTGCCCATTTCAGCAGCGGCAGTTTGGGCTTGGGCCAAGGTCGGCTGTGCGATGACCACCCGCGCCCCATCCGCCAAACAGCACTGGGCGCAAGCGCGGCCAATGCCAGTGGCCCCGCCGGTGACTAATATCACTTTGTCGTTTAGCTTCATGCGTCAATAATCATCCGCCATCAAATAGGTGATGCCGCTTTGCCCAATGCTGGGTGGCATAAACGGCCCGCTGACGCGCTGCATGGCAACATCAATATGACGCTGCCCGCCGTGTATCGAAAACATGAGATGCCCCGGGTAGAACCCGTCAATATTTAAATGCGCCAATTTGTGTAGATGTTTGCGATACCCCTCCATGCTCGATCCGTGATAATTGATGAGGCCATACAGCCCGTTGGCAAAGACAATATCGCCGCTGAAAATGGCGCGATAGCCGTTGAGATCGAGCAAAAAGGCGCAAATGCCGTCGCTATGGCTGGGCACTTGAATGGTTTTGAGCCGCATTTGCCCCAATGCAATCTCGTCACCGTCGTGCAGTTGGCGGTCAATTTTGCACACCGGCACGGCCCCACTAAATTGAGCATTTCGGCCTTCGAGCAAAGGCGTTTCGATGGCGTTCAGCCACACTGTTGCGCCATATTTTTGCTGCCAAATATGCGCCCCGCCCGCATGGTCTTTGTGCCAATGTGTCAAGATGACATGCCGGATATTGGCTGGATCGAGACCGTCATCGCGCAAGTTTTGCTCGATGCGCTGAATGCTAATCTCACGCCCGCCACCGGCATCAATCAGTGCCAGCCCATCGCCATAATCGAGCGCATACACGTGGCAATCCCACGCATCACTCAACCCCAATTCGTAGCTGCCGACGATATAAATAGATTGGTAAATTCGCATATTAATCCCCTTGCAGCAGTGGCAAAAGCTGCTGCGCCAAAATGTTTTCGCCGCGTGGGGTGCGATGCACTGGCGTGTTGGTGAATTCATCGGGCGGCAGCGTGTTCCACGCATCGAGATAGCGCCAGCCGTTGCGTTGCGTCAGCGCCGACATCAACCCGCGATATTGATCGTAGGCCCAACGCGGGTAAAATGAGTTGTAGCGGCGGTCGCTGTTTTTGCCATTGGTAACCGCGATGGGTTCATTGACCAGCACCAGTGGCACATTGGCTTGCTTGGCAATGGCGTGTCCGGCTGCCAATAGATCGAGCGCCAAGTCGGCCTCGCTCAGGGTTTTGCTGCCGATGCTGGCGGCGGACAGCCCGCGCATCCCGTCGTCGGCCTCAAGATCGCGGCTATAGCGCTCATTGGCATCGGGGAAATCTTGGTCAACCCCGGTCACGGCCCACATCACCCCCAATAATTGCAGGCGCAGCAAATCGGCCAAATCGCGGCGTTGCCCGACGAGTGTGCGCTCCCACCACGTTGGGCGCTCGAAATTGGGTGCGGTGGGGTCAACCGAGCGAATGCTGGCGGGGGGCGCTGCCGCAATAAGTTTGCTCACCGCATCGGGGTTGCGGCGCACCAACACATGCTCGCTTTGTCGGTCGAGCGGCAATGAGTTGAGCGTGACCAGCCACAACACCAGATCGGGCTGATACGCAAGGGCGCGTTGCAAAATCAGCGCGTCTTTGGTCAGTGAAAAGTCGGGGTAGCCGAGGTTGTAAACGCGCAGTTTGCGCCCATCTTTGCTGCGCAATTGTTGCTGGTTAAGTGTGGCGGCGAGGGTGTGCTGCGGCGGCAACAAATAGCCCCATGTCGCCGAATCGCCGATCAGCAGCACGCGAAATTCGTCGCTGGCTTTGGGGCGGGCGATTTCGTGCGCGGCAAAGAGCGCGTCGAAGTGATGGGTGACGAGGTTGTAATCGCGGTCGGGGCGATAGCCAAACGACAAGCGTTGCCGCCCGGGCACAAGGCCGTTGTAAACCGAGAGTTTGCCCAGCAGCGGCATGGGGTTGCCAACGGCAAAAATGAGGTTGACAACGACAAACAGCAGCAGCGCCTTGACCAAAATACGAGTGAGGGTGTTCATTTGAACCGACATGAAACGTGGTGTATTATCAGCGAAAAAAATGTCAACTTTGCCAACCGCCAATACCCGTATCCTTGCGCTTGAAACCTCGTGCGACGAGACCGCTGCTGCCGTGATTGACAATGGGCGCATCATCCGCTCGAATATCATCGCTTCGCAAATCAATTTGCATCAGCAATACGGCGGCGTTTTCCCCGAAATGGCATCACGGGCGCATGTCGAGGCGATTGGGCCGGTGATTAAACAAGCGATGGACGAGGCCAAGGCGACATGGGAGAGTTTGACCGCCGTCGCGGTGACCAAAGGGCCGGGCTTGCCGGGGTCTCTGGTGGTGGGCATGAATGCCGCCAAGGGCATCGCGCTCATGCGCGGCTTGCCGTTGCTCGGCATCAATCATCTCGAAGGCCACATTTATTCGCATTGGCTGATGACGGCGACTGGGCAGCCGACCACCGCCGCCAACCCGCAATCGGTGGTGCTGACCCATTTCCCGATGTTGGTCGTAATTGTTTCGGGCGGGCATACCGAGCTAATCCGCATGCACGATCATGGCGATTACGAACTGGTGGGGCATACGATTGACGACGCGGTGGGCGAGGCGTTTGACAAGGTGGCGCGAATGTTGGGGCTGAGTTATCCCGGTGGGCCAGCCATCGAGCGGGTGGCGCGGGCCGGTAATGCCGACGCATTCGCCTTTTCGCGCCCGCGCATCAGCGGCAATGTGCGCAATGGGCAGGCGCGCTCATACAACAGCGAATTTGATTTTTCGTTTAGCGGGGCCAAAACGGCGGTGCTTAATTTATTACAAACGCAGTTTGTCAACACGCCCACCAAACAAACGCCGATTCCGGTCAACGATATTGCAGCTAGTTTTCAGGCGGCGGCGGTAGATTGGTTGGTGGAGAAGACGTTGGCGGCGGTCAAGCGTTTTGGGGCCAAGGCGGTGTTGGTCGGCGGCGGGGTGTCGGCCAATAAATTACTGCGTCAAAAGATGACTGCCACCTTCAACCCGCATCCACTTTTCCCGTCGTCGGTGGCGCGAAATACCGATGTAAAAGAGCGTAGCGACAAGGCCGACAATATTCCTGTTTTCTTCCCGCCCATGTCGCTTTGCACTGACAATGCCGCCATGATCGGCGCTGCTGCCCATTTCTCCTACCTGCGCGGCATCCGCGACTCGCTCGATCTCGACGTGTTGCCCGATCTGAAGTTGGGGAGATAAGGTGTCAAAGGGTCAAGGTGTCAGAGTGTCGAAGCGTCACTTTGACACCTGACACTTTGACACCTTGACACTCTGACATCCCCTCACCTTGTCAAATAAAAAGGGGGTAACAAGTCACCTTGTCACCCCCTCATTTTGTCACCCAGTCACCGACTAGCGGCCCATCGCGCTCTTGATGGAAGCGCAGGCTGGGCAGCTACCGTTCGGGCGAAGAATCGAGTAGCCAGCTTGTGGGTCGTCGTCGTATTGGCGGAAGTTCCAGTTCCACACGATGCCGAGGCGGGCGCGGCCACTGCTGCGCAAGTTGGTCACCAATTGGCCGAGCCAATCAGCTTGATTTTGCAGTGTGATGTGATTGCCCCAAGCGAAGCCGCCGGGCAACGAGCCAGAAATGCCGTCTTTGGTCACATACCCCATTTCGGTAAAGCACAAAGGCTTCACCCCGCCGATGGCGTTATAGGTGGTGTCGAATGTGCCCCAGAAATACCACGAGTAGTGATCGCCGGTTGGGCCACCACTGCGCACGTTAGGCGGGTTCGGGCTGCCGTTATAGTGAGCGCCTTGGCAATCCATATAGCTTGTGCCGCCTGCACGGTGAACACGCTCTAAGAATGGCTTGTCGTCGCAC
This sequence comes from Anaerolineae bacterium, assembly GCA_018500105.2. Classification (GTDB taxonomy): domain Bacteria; phylum Chloroflexota; class Anaerolineae; order J036; family Brachytrichaceae; genus AQU-03. Next base: position 23,613 of record JAHBAL020000139.1, on the reverse strand, counting down.
ACATCGCCGCCACAATTGCCGCCTTTGTAGCCGGTTGGGGCGGGCGCACCCGCAATCACCATCACGCCGGGGTTAGCGGCTTTAATGGCGTTATACGATTCACGCAAAATGTTGGCGAAATTTTCAGGATTGACGCCGTTGGCGCCGCTGCCGCCCCATTCGCGGTCGAGGTTTGGCTCGTTCCACACTTCGATGGCATCCACGCCTTGCTTGGCGACATTGGCCAGCGCGGCGGCAAATTCCTTGTGATAGCCAGTATCGTTGGCGCGACCACGATCACCAATCGCGCCGATCAAGATCTTCATGCCCGATCCACGCACGGTGCCGATGATGCCACCTAAGTCTGGCGCGCCACCCGGCATCACGACTTGATATTTCACCCAGTCCATACCGTTGCCCTTCATCTCGCCCAGTCGCTCTGGGTCTTTGATATGTGCACCCATTTCAAACGAGCCACCGCCCGCGGTGGAGGGGGCTGGTGGCGGCGATGATGCCGCCGGTGCTGAGCTGGCGGGCGCAGACGCTGCCGGAGCCGAGGCTGCGGGGCGGGGCGCACGAATATAGGCGTAATAGGCGGTTAGGTATTCGTCGTAAGTGCGGTAAGCGGAGACCTGTGGTGGGCCACCGGCTGGGGCAGCAGGCGCAGCGGCGGCGGGGGCCGAAGCTGCCGGAGCCGAGGCCGCTGGGGCAGATGCTGGCGTGGTGTAATCGGCGAAGATATAGGCGGTTTGCCCGTTATAGCTAATGCGATACCAATCGCCTTCCTTGGCAGAATAGGCTACGACTTGGCCCTTCTTCAATTCGCCAATCTTGTTATTATTAACACTGGGGCCGTTGCGCACATTCAAAAAGTCTGAGGTGACTTGCACATAGCTGCCGCTGGCGGCTGGGGCGCTGGCGGCTGGGGCACTTGGCGTGCCGCCTGCCGAGGTCAATGGCGCATAAATGTAAGCCTGATACCCCTTGTAGTCAATCTTATACCAATTTGGGTTAGACGCATCTAATACGCGCACCGATTCGCCTTTGTTGAGCCGCCCCACAATCGCGCCATCAAAACCGGCGCTTGCCCGAACGTTGAGATAGTCGGATGTGACCGTGACAGATGAAGTTTGCTGCACTGGGGCGTTAATCTCGCCCGCGAGCATCACGGCGGGGTTAACGGTAAATACCGATGCACTTCCCATCGCGGCAGCCATGACTAATGATGCAATTCGTCGTTTCATTCGTTTGCTTATACTCCTATTTTGTTTTTTTAATTTTATGTATCTTTTGTCGTTTATTGTCGCTTGTCATCAGGTTAACGATGATAAATTTTTTGCCGATTTCACTATTCCCTCCAAGCCACGCTTGGAGGGAATAGTGAAATCGGCATCCCATTTTATTTAAAGATACAAATTTAACTTTCTTTATTTTGGCGATTTCTCGCCGTAACAATTGACGCAACCAATAATATGGCGATTGCTGCCGTAAAAATGCCTAACACAACGAAGATCGGCTCGAACCAACCATTTCCGAGTGTTGACAGCGGCACAACCAAGAACATTAATGCAAATACGATGAGGGGCCATTGGCCTTGCAACTGTTTCATAATGAAGGGGAATTTTACAATAATTAAAAGTTGAATTTGCTAAACACGTTATGTCTAAACTAATCCGTTTTGCTTTTACCCTGCTTTATACCCATTTTGCATGGCTTTATGACTTGGTCGCAACCAGTGTGTCGTTTGGCGAATGGAAAACATGGGGCGCGGCGGCGCTGCGCTTTATCCCAACTTCATCCAGCCAAACCACACCCGCTGCCCCCCAACACCCAATACGGGTGCTGGAAATTGCGCATGGGCCGGGTCATTTACACATGGCATTATACAAACAAGGATATAGTCCAATTGGAATTGACCTGTCGCCACAAATGGGACGAATGGCGTATTGGCGTTGTGCGCGGGGCGGGGTTGTGCCGCGTCTGGCCCGCGCCGATGTCATGCGTTTGCCGTTTGCCGATGCCAGTTTCGATTGTCTGATCGCCACTTTTCCCACCGAATTTATCTCGGCACAGGCCACCTTGCGTGAGGCGCGGCGTGTGCTGGCGGGCGATGGTGTATTTGTCATTGTGCCGAGCATTACCTTGACTGGTAACGGGCCGCTGCCGGCTTTCATCCGCTGGCTGTATCGCATTACCAACCAACAATCGGGGCGAAAACCAGCCGAGATCGTGCAAGAAAGCGCCGCCGCCGCACGTTTTGCGGCCAAAGTGGCGCAATTGGGCTTTGCCCTGAACACGCACCAAGTGCCCACCCAACACGCCGAGGTGACGGTGTGGGTGTTGCGCAAGCAGTTGGGTTTAGAATAGCGCCCTGTTACTTATGCGTCACGCTATTTTTGCCCTCATCCGTAAAGATCTGTTGCTCGAAGCGCGGGGGCGCGAGTCGTTTTCGGCCATGACGGTGTTTGCCATCATGGCGATTGTGATGCTCAATTTTGCCATGCGTTTGCGGGCCGATGATATGCGCGTGTTGGCGCCGGGCGTGTTGTGGGTGACATTGGCTTTTGCGGGCACGCTGGGCCTCAGCCGCAGCATGGCGGTCGAGCAACTCAACATGGCGATTGAGGGCATTTTGTTGGCCCCGCACGACCGTTCGCTCATTTTCATCGGCAAGGCCATCACCAATGTTATTTTTATGTTGGCAATGGCGGCGGTGGCGTGGCCAGTGACGGCCATGCTGTTTGATGAGCGGTTGTTTACGTGGGGCGTATTGTTCGCCATCGTCGTTGGCGTGCTGGGCTATGCCGCCGCTGGCACACTCATTGCCGCTATTGCCATCAGCACCCGCTCACGCGAGGTGTTTTTGCCCATTTTACTCTTTCCGCTCATCTTGCCAATGGTGGTGGCGGCGGTGTTGGTCACGTCTGGATTTGTTGACCGCGCCGATTTTGCGCAATTTGGTTCGTGGCTCGGTGTGCTCGTCGCCTTCGCCGTCATCTTTTGGTCGGCGGGAACCATGCTTTTTGATATCATTGTGGAAGGGTAGGAATTATGAATTATGAATTATGAATGATGAGTAATGAGTAATGAGTAATGAGTGATGAATTAATGCCTAACAATTCGTAATTCGTAATTCGTAATTCGTAATTTTAAAAACAATGTTGACACTTTCTCAAGCAAATACCATTATTAATACGGCGATTGCCGAAGGCCGCAAGCGCAATTTGACGGCGCTGGCGGTGGCGGTGCTGGATGCGGGCGGGCATTTGGTGGCGTTTCAGCGCGAGGATGGCGCGGGGTTTGCCCGTTATGATATTGCCTATGGCAAGGCGTGGGGTGCGTTGGGTATGGGGTTTGGCACACGCGAATTGATGGATCGGGCGGCCAAATTTCCCACCTTTGTTGCAGCGATTGCGATGGCGACACAGGGCCGCATGATCCCGTCGCCGGGCGGGGTGCTCATCGTCGGGGCCGATGGCGCGGTGATTGGTGCGGTCGGTATTTCGGGTGATACGGGTGTGAATGACGAAGCCTGCGCCTTGGCTGGCATCGAGGCGGTGGGGTTACGGGCAATTGTGGGGTGATGAGAGCGGCTTTTTTGCACAAAGCTTTAGATTTTTTGTAGAATAAAAATGTATGCAAACTCAATTAACAAGCCCTGTAGCGAATTACTCACAATTAATTGCTGCATTGGTCAAAACCCTTCCGGTTGAGAAAGCAGCGCAACTATATGCGTTTGCTCGTTTTTTATCCGCTGATGATTTTGTGACACCATCGGTAGAGATAGAGGACGATATTAACTTTATTAGCGATGCTGAGTTGGCGCAAGAAGATGAATTGTGGGCGGCTTCTATGGCGCGTCATGCAGATAAATTTGCTGAGCTAAAAGCCAAGGCTAGGGTTGACGCCAAGGCTGGTAAAGCAATTCCGGCGTATGATGAAAATGGCGAGTTTGTGTTGAAATGAAATCAAAATTGCTGCCGGGTTTTATCGAAGCTTTTCGGGCGTTGTCGCCTGAAATTCGCGCCAGAATTCGCTATGCTTATCGCGAGTGGAAGGAAAACCCCAATGCGCGGCGGTTTAAACGGGTGGGCAGTGATGTATCCGCTCGTGTGGACAGAAATTATCGAGCGCTCGGATTTATTGAAGACGACACCGTTTTTTGGTATTGGGTCGGCAAGCATGACGAATATGATCGGAAAATCTGACCTCATTCTAAATTTAAGCGGGTTATTGGAAGATTTGTCAAATTAATTTAATGTAACAATCTCTGTTTTGCGGTAGTATATGCAATTAATTAAAATTTAAATTTTCTTTTTTGATAGATGATTTCAACATCTCCATTACGTTATCCTGGCGGAAAAGCACGATTCACTCACTTTATTTTTGACTCAATAAAAACTTCAGGTGAAGTTGCTGATGTATTTGTTGAGCCATTTTGTGGTGGTGCTGGTGCTGCAATTGCGCTTTTAGAGTCAAAGAAAATAAAACGAATTGCGCTGAACGATATTGACCCTTTAGTTGCCAGTTTTTGGAAAGTAGTGTTTGGCAAAAGTTGTAAATCACATAATGATATTCAATGGCTGATAGATCAAGTTGAGTCGAGTGATATTTCAGTTGAGGAATGGGTTCGCCAAAGAAACTATAAGCCTCAGAATGTTCGTGAATTAGCTTGGAAGTGCCTCTTTATTAATCGCACAAGTTTTAATGGCATTTTGCATAAATCTGGGCCAATCGGCGGATGGAAGCAAGAAAATAGATTGATTAGTGTTCGATTCAACCGCGAAAAGATTATTCAGAAACTGAAAAAACTGTATGATTATCGGGATCAGGTTGATTGTGTGGAAAATATGGATTGGAGAGCGTTTTGTAGTTTATATGAGAACACAAAGTTTGCCTATTTGTATATGGACCCCCCATATTATCACCGCGCTCCTAAATTATATGAATACGTTTTTAACAAGAGGATGCATTGTGAGTTGCGTGATTATGTAATTAAACTTTCATTACCATGGATGTTATCTTATGATGATGCCCCGGAAGTCCGTGAACTTTATGATGGTTTGACAGGTATATATGGGTGTGTCATTGATCAAACTTATTCAGCTAACCCAATTGGAGGAAACAGTTTTATTGGGCGTGAGTTGTTCTTTAGTAATCGGATACTATCTTATAACCATGGTTATAAGCCAAATTTACCCCATGTAGGAATGAGCGTTGTTGGCCCTTTAACGGATATTCCTTCTTTAGGAGATGGTCCAACACGTATTCCTTTTGTGAGAACATTAAACAATACTAGAACAAAAAATTTAAAACGCATCAGGCGCAATAAAGCGCCCAGCTAAATTATAGCATTGAATGCATCGTATAATGCATCTATCCAATTTCTGTTTGATTTTCAAATTAGATCTGCCCATTTAACAAGTTATAACACAAGATTACTTGTGATGATTATTTGTTTGATGAAATGTAGGTTAATCGTGATTCATTTATGTCTAATGAGCTTAATATCCTAAATATTATTGATTGGGAAACTATGGCGACCCAATTGCGAAAAGTGCAGCTTAAAGGTGACACAAATCACTATCCATATGCTGGTTGTTCAATCACAGAAGCATTTTATAACCCTGAAGATTTAACCCCTCTTGCGTTATACACATTGCAAAATAGAATTTTAGAAACACAAGAGTTATATAAATCTTTTCTAAAAGCTGGATTAGATCTCTTTAATTTATCTGGCATTGTTGAGTTTCAATATGAAACGGACAATATTCAGAAAATAGCACCGCCCGTGGTGGAGATGTTTTACGAAAATGCACACCTTAATGTAGGCCGGAATGGATGGAAAGTGGGCTTAGTTGATGGGTTACATCGTTGTTGTGTTGCACAAAACTTAGGAATTCAAAAAGTGAAAGTTATTGCTATCGAAGGTGTTGAAACGCCTCTTGTCCCTATAGCTTGCGAATGGAAAGATGTAAAAAACTACCCAACAGGAGCACAGTTATCGTCTGAGGAAAAGAGAATGTATCGTTACAACACAAAAAATGATGTGCCCGAGAATATAGCAGCTAAATTTAACATCAAAGATGAAAATATAAAATATTTTTTTTATAGAGATTTGTCTTGTCTCGGTTCAAAAGGCACTCGAACATTTAAGGAATATAAACATGATTAATAACTCAATAGAAGCAAAATTATGGAAAACCATAGCAAGTAAGTTTTTAAGTGTGAGCCATGATCATTGGCACATAGATCGTGTACTAAGCTTTGCCAACTTTTTACATTCGCGACATGGAGGCGACTTAGATGTCATCATTGCAGCTACGTTACTTCATGACCTAGGACGGAGTGATCCAGATAATTTACATGGCGAAGCTAGTCGTAATAGTTCCATAAGACAAGCAGAGGAGATTTTAAATTCAGTGAACCTTACAGTGGAACAAAAACGTAGGGTTATACAGGCAATTCAGGAACATGATCAGCCTGATTTATCACCTAACTCTCTTGAAGGTTTAATTCTCAAAGAGGCAGATTTTTTAGCAGGTTTTGGAGCTTGGGGGGTATTGCGAATTGCCTTATGGGCAGGTGAAACTAGAGGTGGTGTTTCGCAGATTTTGGATCGCTTACAAAATCGTATGCCAAAACGTTTGAATAGCTTATTATTTGTTGAAAGTCAACAAATTGCGCGAAATGAGACATTAATGGCAAGAATGTTTCTTGAGCATCTAAGATATCAGCCACCTTTTGAGGCATTTACTCACAATGGAAAATATATAGTGTTGGAAGGGGTCAGTGGTTCTGGAAAGGATACGCAAGCACAATTGTTAAAAAAACGCCTTGAAAAGGAGGGGTACTCAGTAGTTTGCATATCTGAACCAACGGAAATGTATAAAAATTATCGAAATGCTTGGGCGTCGGCGAATAACAGTGATAAAGAATTAGATGATCCTGTTATTATGAGCCATCTGCTCTTGGCAGATCGATACGAACAAATTAGTAAGGTTGTTAAACCGGCTTTAGCCAATGGGAAGATTGTAATTTCTATCCGCAGTTATATTAGCACCTTAGTATATCAATGTAAAAATAATTGGGAAAGAGCACAAGTAGCTTTTCAACATCAATTTATTCCTATTCCTAATCTAGTATTACTCTATGATGTAACACCTGAAAATGCAATTTCTAGAATAGAAACACGAGGCAGAAAAACAGGAATATACGAAACGCTGGATAAAATAACAAAATTGAGAGAGGCATATCTGGATATATTTGACAATAATTTTTATTTCATAAAATCAACAAAGATAGACGCGAATCATCCCATAGATGAGGTGCAAGAGATTACATGGGAAGCAACTAAGCAATTATTGTCCCCAAAATTATAACTAAAGAACTTATTTAAATTCACCTGTCTAAAGTTTTATCTCATTTCAAATAAAGCATTATGTTTAATCGAAGCCAAAATGATGTTTTTATCGAAAATATCTCTAATCTTCTAACGCACCTCTTGCAAAAAAATGAGGAACATGTTAAGCTCAACTCGGAGTTGCCCAATATTAGCCTACATGATTTTAAATCACAATTTAAAGCTGATAAATTAGGCGAGTGGTTACAAATTCAATCTTTTATCTTTTTTTTTGCGAGATTAGGAATTTTTAGAATCGAGAATGAAGATGTTATTCGCGTAACATCAAGAAGTAGTTACTTTGTGATCGGTAGTTTGACAAAATTTTTTAAAAACACATCGGGTTTGAAGATTAGATTTTCAACGGACGCAGAAAGAAATTTCTCAATAGGATTCACCAAAATTTTAGAAGAACTACGAGAGCATAGTTCATCAATTTTAGAAAAAGATCCAATTCACAATAGAAGTATTACAAATGTTCTAATTAAGGGCAAGCAAATAAGAAACTACCAAGTTGTAGATGTGTTTTTATTTGCTCTTCATCCGGAATGGGATGAGTATCATTTGATTGGAGCAAGTAACAAACCCTATCCTCCTATTAATGTGAGTGAAGAGATAGAAGATGCAATGAAGACTCAATTGGGATTAAGTAAAAATTTATACAAAATTGAACCTACTATTATTCCTCCTGTCAAAGTAGTAGATATGGTATCGAAAACAACAGGAGCATTTACAAGGTATGAATATACATTACGAGTTATTGACTCTCTAAATGTTGATATCAATGAGCATTTAAAACAGTTGCTTAAAGAAAAACGGTTAGATGTAAATGGGAGAGTTGTTAATATAAACACATATCGCTGGTTTGATCAAACGGAAATTGAAAAGTGCTCTGGCCGCAATAACGAGAAAATTATGAAGTCGACCCCGACCTTGTTTAAGGACTGGAATATTGACTTAATAAAATATATAACCCAAAATGCTAAAAATTTTGAGCAAGAAGGCAAGATTTTGACAGCATTAGGTGGCCGTTTTACAAAAAAATGGCTGATTTTTTTTCTATTGTTGGTCTTAATACTAGTCCCGGCACCATTGCTTTTGATGTTAAACCCGACCGATCCTGTGCTGTCACGTTATGCTAATTGGGCTACATTAATTCAAACTATAATAGTTATTGTAACCACAATAGCTTCACTAATTAAATTACTTCGAAATAGTTAATGAGCTAATTATATGGACTACAACCAGTTAAAGGAGATTTACTCTAGGGTTAATTGGGCTGAGTTAGGTAAAATGGGTAATGGAGGGGGCAAGAACTTATCATCATATAGATATAATGGATATAGCTTTATAAGTCTTATTAAACTTTTAACGTTACCTTTTTTAACTAAAATCCAAAGTGAACGTGATCTTGCAAAACAACTGGCAGAGAAACCGCAGCTTCAAGAGCTTTGTGATTTTGTTAATATAGACGAAACCAAGGCTAATAAGATTAATCTCCCAACACGTCCTTCGCTTTGGCATGTTCGTCAAAAATATCCAACTGATATAAAGAACTTGGTTTTGAACGCTCTTGTTGAGATGGCCTACAAAGATGGTGAGATAGACCAAGATATGCCATATATAAAACGTGCTGAATTAAGTGATGTAAACGATTCTCCACCAAATTTGAATATATGGGAGCCGAAAGACTTTACATTATCAACATCAAGTATCAATTCGGCAACAAGCATAACAGTTCAACAAACAATTGATGATAAGACGGAAAATCGAGATGAACAGCTTTCCTTTTTTTTATTTCAAAGCTCAAAGAGGAAATCTAGTTTGCCGATAAAGTATCACGCATTTTTCGGCCTTCCACTGCTTGTAGATTTAAAGAAAAATCGTATAAAAAGAGATAATAATCTGTTCTGGATAGTTGAGCCCGTTTTTTTGGATCCTCCTGTTTTTAAAATACATTCAACAAGAAAAAAACCGTATGTTGTTTGTCATATTCTCGTTCTTCAAAAAAATGCAATAAATGGCAAGGTAAGTTTTTTATTTAGTAGAAGGATTATGGGATTCGGGAAAGACCTTTACGGGGTTCCAGGCGGAAAGATTAACCCCAGCGAGAACTTAATAAATGGTGTTTTGCGTGAACTTAGAGAGGAAACTGGGCTAACAGTCTCTAAAATAACAACCGATGATGATAAAAAGTCATATTTTATTCCAATCTCTAGTGACATTCAACACTTTCAAGATAAACCCAAAGTTTTATCACTAGGTTTTTTGTTGCGCGACTATGACGGTAATCCAAAACTGAAGGAATTTGATCAAAATGAGGATTGGCAATGGTGGAGTATTGAGGAAATAGAAAATAATTTGGATAAATTATTCTTGCCTGCAAGGAAAGTCGTAGAAGACTATAAAAAAAATTATGACCCTTCAAGAGGAATATCAAAACTGTCATGGTCTTATGTGGAAAAACAGAATAAGGATTTTTTTGAGCCGGATGCTCAGCAATTGGAGCTTGAGTTTCAAATTTCAAGTTTTGAAGATAAATAGCGAAATAATAAAAAATTAGAAATTATCCAACATCCCCACATAATAAGCCGCAAACGGCAAGCCATCCAACGCAGGCCGCTGGCGACCGACGATGACCAGAACGATGCGCTTGCCAGCGTTGTGCAGCCGCCGTAGCGCAATCTCGACTTGTGGCGTGAGCATGGCGCTGATAATGATGAGGGCAGCGCCGTAGGGCAAACTGCGTTGCTCGCTGATGAGAAATTCGTCGAAGCGCCCGATGGCGAACGGAATGAGCACCGCCAATGCCTCTAGCACATGCGTCAATTGGTCGGGGCTGCGGCGCGGACGCACTTGAATGGCTTCGGGCATATTTGGCGCGGCCCCATTCGACGAGATGCCGATGATGCAACCCGACTCGTGCGCCCATTTCGACAAACTAGCTGCCACCGATACTGCCCATTCAAACACCTCTGGGTCAACCCCCACCCAGTCGCTTTCAAACGTCATGACATTGAGCAAAATCATGGCGGTTGGCTCGCTGGTGTGCTCATACACGCGGGTTTGCAATTGCCCGCGATGGGCGCTGGCCTTCCAATGGATGCTGCGAAACGAATCGCCGTATTGATAATCGCGCACGCCGATGGTGCGCGAGGGGTCTTCGATCAGCCGTCGCAAGGCCGAAAGTGCGCCATTGGGGGTGCGAGTGGGGATGCCGATTTCGTCGAGGTCGTAGACACGCGGATAAACCAGCACCGCATCCCGAATATTTTCATGGCGCTCGGTCTCGAATAGGCCAAATAATTCGGTGGCGGTGAGCAAAGGCTGTGGAAAAGTAAAATAACCGCGTCGTTTGGTTTGAATTTGAAAATGTTGCAGCACCCGTTCACGCGGTTTGAGCGATAGCAACTGCGAGAAAAATACCTGTTCAAATAGCGCGTCTGACGTATTGGGATTGGGGATTGGGGATTGGGTCTTCCCTTCATTAACCATTGACCATTGATCATTAATCATTGGTTTTTGAAACCCCTTCGGCGACTGATCCACAATTTCGAGCGACAGCACTGGCAAGCGCCCTGTGTTGGTCACTTCGCTGGTCACAGTCAAGGTTTCGCCGACAAACGCGCGGTTTTGGCTGATGCGCCGCCGATAGGTGATCGGGCGTAGCACGCGCCGTTGCAAAACCGTTGCCATGCCAAATACCATCAACGGCAACACCGCCAGCACAATCAGCGCCGGCACGCGCCACAGCACGCCGATCACACCCATCAGCATCAACAAGCTGACGACGCGCTCCATACGGTCGGGGGAGAGGTTAGTCATAGGAGGCAGCCATGAGCCATGAGCCATGAGCTTTAGGCTATGAGTATATTTTATTCTCAAGCTAAAAACCTCACAACTCAAAAGCTCAAGGCTCAAAGCTCAAGGCTCAAGGCTCAAAGCTCAAGGCTCAAAGCTCAAGGCTCAAGGCTCAAGGCTCAAGGCTCAAGGCTCAAGGCTCAAGGCTCAAGGCTCAAGGCTCAAGGCTGCCGAAGGCTCATATGCTATCCACTGGCACAGGCGTGCGCTCCATCACATCGCGCAGAATGTCTTCAGCGCGGCGACCGCGCAGGCGGCTTTGCCCGTCAATGACGATGCGGTGGGTGAGGGCGTAGGGCGCAAGCGTCTTGACATCATCGGGCAAAACGAAGCCGCGCCCGCGCATGGCGGCGAAGGCTTGAGTGGCGCGATACAGCGCCATCGTGCCACGGGGACTGACGCCCAACATCACGCCCGCCGCCTCGCGGGTGTTGCGGCACAGCGCCACGATATAGTCGGCCACACTTCGCTCGACCCGCACCGCCTGACACTCGGCCCGCATGGCCGCCAATTGTCCAATTTCGATCACGCTGCCCAACGTGTCGAGCAAATCGCCTTGCGCATCGGGCGGGCGCTCAAAGCGCCGTAAAATTTGCAATTCCTCATCGGCGGTGGGATAGCCCAACTTGATGCGCAGCAAAAAGCGGTCAATTTGGGCTTCGGGCAGCGGAAAAGTGCCCTCTAGCTCAATGGGGTTTTGGGTGGCAAGCACCAAGAACGGGCGCGGCAACGCCAACGTTTCACCATCCACCGTGCATTGTCGCTCTTGCATGGCCTCAAGCAAGGCCGATTGGGTGCGTGGCGTGGCGCGGTTAATCTCGTCGGCCAGCAACACATTAGCGAAAATGGGGCCGGGCCGAAATTCAAACGCTTGCTTTTTTTGATCGAAATACGATACACCGGTCACATCGCTGGGTAGCAGGTCGGGTGTGAATTGGATGCGGCGAAAAGTGCAATTTAGGCTGCGTGCGATGGCCTTGGCGAGTGTGGTTTTGCCTGTGCCCGGCACATCCTCGATCAGCACATGCCCTTCGCACAGCAGCGCCACCAGCGCCAAATCAATGATCTCGTCCTTGCCAACAATCACTTTTTGAATATTGGCCCGTAGTTGCTGAATAATGCTTTGCATGAACTATGAATGATGAATTATGAGTTATGAATGACGAGTAATGAGTAACGAGTAACAAGTAATGACTCATCACTCGTTACTCATTACTCATTACTCGTTCCCTCTCCATGTGACTGATAATAGCATCATTCATAACTCATAACTCATCATTCAAATGATCATTCGCCCCGAAACCCCGCACGATATTGATGCGATTTACGAGCTGACGCGCACGGCGTTTGCGCCGATGTCGTTTAGCGATAAAACCGAGCATTTGATTGTCAACGCCTTGCGTGAGCAGGGGGCGCTCACGTTGTCGCTGGTGGCTGAGCATGAGGGGCAGGTGGTCGGGCATGTGGCGTTTTCGCCTGCCACGATTTCAGATGGCAGCACGGGGTGGTTTGCTTTGGGGCCGATCTCGGTGTCGCCGCTGCTGCAACGGCGCGGCATTGGGCGGCAATTGGTGGCGCATGGCCTCGCTGCCTTGCGCCAACTTGGGGGACCCGCCCCCTGGCCTTCGGCGACCCCCGCAATTTTGCAGCGTTATGGTTTCTTGCCCAGCCCCGCCCGGTTTTATTCGCCCTTCCCCGCCGTTCATTTTCGCATTTACCCCCTGCGCCCCCACACCTCGCGCGGCGAAATCAGCTTTCACACGGCCTTTGATGTCAAATGAGTGAATGGGTGAATGATTGAATGAGTGATTGGGGAATGGGGGAATGGGTGAATGACTGAATGAGTGATTGGGGAATGATGAAGTATGAATGCAGATGTGTCGGACAGCAATCTCTAAACAATCACTCAATCACCCATTCACTCATTCAGTCACTCACTCATTCAGTCAATCACTCATTCCTAGAACAGCCCTTCTACCGACAAATAGCGTTCGCCGGTGTCGTAGTTGAAGGTGAGCACGCGAGCGCCAGCGCCGAGTTCGGGCAGTTTTTTGGCGACAGCAGCCAAGGATGCGCCTGACGATACGCCGCCGAAAATGCCTTCTTGCAAGGCGGCGCGGCGTGCAAAATCAAACGCCTCATCTTTGGTGATCTGAATCACGCCATCCAGCAGGCCAGTGTTGAGGTTTTGCGGGATAAAGCCCGCGCCGATGCCCTGAATCGGGTGCGGGGCTGGGCTGCCGCCGCTGATGACAGGCGAGGCAGCGGGTTCGACCGCGAACACCTTGAGATTGGGGAAGTGTTGCTTGAGCACGCTGGCCACGCCGGTGATGTGACCGCCTGTGCCGACGCCGGTGATCAGCGCGTCGAAACCTTCGGGGAAGTCGTTCAAAATCTCAAGCGCAGTGGTGCGGGCGTGAATGTCGGGGTTCGAGGCGTTCTCGAATTGTTGCGGAATCCACGAATTTGGGTTTTCGGCGGCCAATTCCACCGCTCGCGCAATCGCGCCCTTCATGCCCTTCTCACGCGGGGTCAAGACCAATTCGGCCCCGTAGGCCGCCAACAGGCGGCGGCGCTCAAGGCTCATGCTTTCGGGCATGGTCAATACCAGCTTGTAGCCCTTGACCGCAGCCGCAATCGCCAAACCGATGCCGGTGTTGCCGCTGGTTGGTTCGATGATGACCGTATCGGGCTTAAGCACGCCACGCTTTTCGGCATCTTCGATCATGGCTAAACCGATGCGGTCTTTGATGCTGCCGCCCGGATTCGTGCGTTCGAGTTTCACCCACACTTCATAACCCTGTGGATACAAGCGGTTTAACCGCACATGTGGCGTATTGCCAATCGTTTCGAGAATGTTATTTGCTTTCATAATTTTATTAGTGCTAAGTAACAAGTGCTAAGTGCTAAGTGCTAAGTATTGATACTTAGCACTTAGCACTTAGCACTTGTTACTCTTTAGATAACCCAATTCAATACTTCTTTGTCGAGTTTGTTGCGCACGCTGACCTTGGCTTGATGATAAACCAGCGAATACGGCGGCAGGCTGTCGGTGATCCAGACATTGCCGCCAATGATCGAATCGTGCCCGATGACGGTGTGCCCGCCCAAAATGGTGGCGTTGGCGTAAATGATGACATTGTCTTCGATGGTGGGGTGGCGCTTGGTTTCGGCCAGCGATTTCTCGACTTGCAACGCCCCAAGGGTCACACCTTGGTAAATTTTCACGTTGTTGCCAATGACGCTGGTCGCACCAATGACCAATCCCGTGCCGTGATCAATGAAAAACGAGCGCCCAATATTGGCGGCGGGGTGAATGTCAATGCCGGTTTTGCCGTGCGCATATTCGGTGAGCATACGCGGCAGCAGCGGCACATCCAATTTCACCAACTGGTGCGCCGCCCGATAAATGGCGACCGCGTAAAAGCCGGGATAGGTCGTGATAACTTCCTCCAAACTCTCGGAGGCAGGATCAAAATTGAGCGTGGCTTTGGCGTCCTCCATCAAGGTGTCATACAAATTGGGCAAGGCCGCGCAAAATTGTTCGACGGTATCATCTACTTCACTTTGCCATGTGGGCACGGGCGGCAGCACCGGCGTCACCAATTGCGCCAGCGTGTCACGCAGCAGCGCATATTGAACCGACGCCTTGCGCCGGCCTTGGCAGTTGATCGGAAAGAGAAAGTCGAAGACATCGTCGGCGAAACGATTGACCTCTTGCTTGGGCGGCAAGCACGAGTGCAACACGTCGCGTTGCGCGTCGAGTTTTTTAAATAGGCGATTTAAGTTTTCAGTGCTCATAGACCAAACAAAAAAGAGGGGCAAAGTCAAATGCTTTGCCCCTCTTTACAACTACAATCGGTGCGAATGATGATATGCGTTAAACCTTAATCATGCCAAATGCGGTTGCTGCGGGACACTGCGGCGCAGGTTCCGTCTGAACAGCAAACACAACACACATGAACGGCTAACATCAATTAATTGCACTTATTTTACAAATAAAGATGAGAGTTTGGTGAAATTTTTCTTTGATATTAAAGGAAGGTAGGGTCACGGCATCACCCACCTTCGGCTATACTCCGGCTCACTATGATTATTCGCATCTTCAAATCTCGGGTGCAGCCCGGCCAGCGTGAACGATTCGAGCAATTTTTTCGCGGCAAAGCAGTTGATAATGTCCGCGCTCATGCCGGTTTGGTCTCGGTGACGGCGGGCAGCCCAATAGACGGCGTTTCGGATGAGTATGTCATGATCACGGTGTGGCGCGATCTCGACGCGCTGAAGGGCTTCATCGGCGATAATTGGAATCGCCCGTTCATTGACCCCGACGAGGCCGATCTGATCGCCGATGTGACAGTGCAGCATTTTGAGGGTGGGGCGGTCTAACGTTTGCCAATGCCATACCTCCTCAGCTTCGACATCGGCGGCACATTCACTGACTTCTCGCTGCTAAACACGCATACCGGTCAATTGCGCACCCACAAACGCCTAACCACGCCCAAAGACCCGGCCCAAGGCGTGATGGACGGTGTGCGCAGCTTATTGGCGCAGGCAAATGTGCATATGCGTGAGATTGACACGGTGTATCACGCCACGACTCTGGTTGCCAACACTTTGATCGAGCGCAATGGCGCAACGGTAGCGCTGCTTTGCACGGCGGGGCATCGAGACGTGCTAGAGATTCGCACCGAGCAGCGCTACGACGTGTATGACCTGTTTTTGCAATACCCGCCGCCGCTTGTGCCGCGTTATTTGCGTTTTTCGGTCAATGAACGCACTGACCGCGACGGCAACATTTTGCTCGCGCCCAGCCAAAGCGAGATCGTCGCCCTTGCCGAGCAACTGCGGCAAGCCAAGGTGGATGCCGTCGCCATTGCTTTTTTGCACAGCTATCGCAATCCCACCAACGAACGCCAAGTGGCGGCGTGGCTGGCTGAGGCATGGGGGGTTGAGAGTTCAGAGTTGAGAGTTGAGAGTAAGACCGTAATTAACCTTCAACCCTCACCCCCCCACTCTCAACTCTCAACTCTCAACTCTCAACTTTCCATCTCCTCGGAGGTTGCACCAGAGATACGCGAGTATGAGCGTACCAGCACGACGGTGGCGAATGCGTATGTGCAACCCAAAGTGCAAGGTTATTTGCGGCGGCTCGAGGCGGCGCTTAAGGCCGAGGGTTATGGCGGGCGCGTGTATCTCACGTTGTCATCGGGTGGCAATGCCAGCGCCAAGACCGCCGCTCGGTATCCCATTCGCTTGGTCGAAAGCGGCCCGGCGGCGGGCGCAATGGCGGCGGCTTATTTTGGTGCATCGGCGGGCAAGCGCGATCTGGTGGCCTTCGACATGGGCGGCACGACCGCCAAAATTTGTGTCATTGACAATGGTCGGCCCGAATTGGCCCGCGAGCTTGAGGTGGCGCGGCTGCATCGCTTTAAAAAAGGCAGCGGTATCCCCTTGCAATTCCCATCCATTGACATGATCGAGATCGGCGCGGGTGGCGGCAGCATCGCCAAGTATGACCAACTCGGCTTGCTCAAGATCGGCCCCGAAAGCGCTGCCAGCGACCCCGGCCCGGCTTGCTATGGCTTGGGCGGCACCCAGCCCACCGTCACCGATGCCAATTTGCTGCTTGGTTATCTCAATCCCGCCTATTTTTCGGGCGGGCAAATGGCCCTGCACCCCGACCTCGCTCAAATTGCGATGATGTCAATGGCTAACCATTCACCATTGACCCCTAACCATTTGACCACGCTTGCTTACGGCGTGCATCAGTTGGCAAATGAGAATATGGCGCTGGCGGCCAAGATTCACATTATCGAGAAAGGCCGCGACCCGCGTCACTACGCGCTGCTGGCTTATGGCGGCGGGGGGCCGTTGCACGGCGCGGGGGTGGCGAAAATTTTGGGCGCAAATGAGATCATTTGCCCGCTCGGCGCGGGGGTGGGGTCGGCCATCGGTTTGCTCATTGCGCCTATGTCGTTCGAGTTGGCACAATCGTATCCGGTCAAATGGGATGCGGTCAAGCTGGACGAACTCAATGCTGTGTTGGCGACGCTAGAGGCGCAAGGTCGCGCCCAATTGGCCGAGGCGGGTGTGATCGGCGACGTGCGGGTCGAGCGCAGCGCCGACGGGCGTTTTGTTGGGCAACTGCACCAACTCAGCATTCGGCTCCCGACGGGCGACCTGACGCCCGACCAGCAAGCGGCGATTCAGGCCGAATTTCTTGCGCGTTATCACGAGCAATACGAGCATTTGCCCAAAAATGCGGCGGGCGGTCATGCGCCTATCGAGTTTATTAGCTGGCAAGTGACGGTGCGCGGTCCGCAACCGCAAGTGCAATTTGCGCGGTTGCAGGCGGCGGGCGATGGCGCAGCAGCGCTCAAAGGCCATCGTCCGGCTTATTTCGGCGATCACGGCTGGCATCACACACCAGTTTATGATCGCTACGCGCTTACTGCTGGCGCCCATCTCACCGGCCCCGCCATTGTCGAGGAACGCGAAAGCACCGCCCTCGTTCATCCCGGCATGTCGGCGCGGCTGGATGGGCCGGTGACTTTGGTTCTACACATTTCATAAATATGGTTTTTTGCTAAAATGGATTTATGAAGACGACACTTGAAATCCCCGATGATATTTTCCGACAAGTTAAATCGTGTGCGGCATTAGAAGGTATCAAGCTAAAAGATTTTATTTCACAAGCGCTTATCAATGCGTTAGCCAAACCGATGCCTGAGGATCCACCGCGTCAACTGCATACCGTCGAATTTCCCTTGATTAAGGCCCGAAAAGAACTGCCGCCAATTACGAATGAAATGGTCAATTTAGCTTTGGCAGCACAGGATGAGGAAGAAGCGCTTGCGTATGCAAAGTTTATGCGACACTAATGTTTTGATCGCGCTGATATAACCCATGCTCACCCCCCTCACCCTCGAAATTTTGTGGCGGCGCATGATTGCGCTGGTGGACGAGATGGCGGCGACGTTGCTGCGCACCTCGTTTAGCACCGTCATCGGCGCGGCCAATGATTTTGGCTGCGAACTGCTCGACGCCAACGGCAACGGCTTGGCCCACGCCACCCGCAGTATGCCGGTCTTTAATTTGCTCATGCCCAGCGTGTGCAAGGCCGTCATTCAAAAATATGGCGATGGCATCCGCGAGGGCGATATTTTCATTTGCAATGATCCTTGGCTATTGGTCGGGCACACGCCCGATATCGCCATTGTTTTGCCATTTTTCAAGGATGGGGTTCGGGTGGGTTTCGCCGCCAGCATAGCCCACATGGCCGACATTGGCGGCATCCTCGACCAAAATCGTGCCCGCGAAAGCTATGAGGAAGGCTTGTTTATTCCGCTGACGCGGCTGTATTCGGGTGGGCAAGAGGTCAGCGTCGTGCTCGACTTCATTCATCACAACGTGCGCAACCCCGAAATGGTGATTGGCGACGTTCATGCCCAAGTAAGCGCCTGCCATGTCGGGGCGCAAAAAGCCTTGGCCTTGCTGGCCGAATATGCTTTGGCGGGATTTGGCGAATTGGCGCACGAGATTCACACCCGCTCCGAGGCGGCCATTCGGGCGGCGGTGCGGGCCTTGCCAGATGGCGAGTATGCCGCCGCGATCGCCTTTGATGAGCTAGATGGGCCATTGACCGCCAAATTGACTTTGATGGTGGCGGGTGACCAATTGACGGTGAATTTTGCGGGCAGTGCGCCCCAGCACCCGCGTGGCGGCATCAATTCGACGCTCAGTTACACCACCGCCCATGCTTGCTACGCGCTCAAATGCGCCTTGTTGCCCGATGTGCCGAGCAACGAGGGCTGTTATGCGCCGTTTACCATCTGCGCACCGGCGGGCAGCATTTTCAATTGTATTCGTCCGGCCAGCACCATGAACCGCACCAAAAGCGGCTGGTATATCGCCCCGCTCATCATGACGGCCCTCAGCCAGGCTTTGCCCAAGCAAGTGTTTGCGGCGGGCGGGCTGATGGGGGCCATTAGCGTGTATGGGCGCGAGGCCGATGGGCGTGGCTTTAACGCCAGTTTGTTCAATGCGGGGGGATTGGGCGCGACGGCGCGAAATGACGGGCTGCACACGACGGTTTTTCCCAGCAGCGCTAGTAATGTGCCAGTTGAATTATTTGAGGTGGCTGCGCCGGTGTTGATCAGCGAAAAGGAACTCATCCCCGACAGCGGCGGGGCGGGGCAATATCGCGGCGGCTTGGGCCAGCGCACCAGCGTGCGGCGTTTGCCGGGCAGCACGGCTCATATCATCGTGTCGGCCTCGCCGCATCGCCAAGACCCCGCGCCCGAAGGATTGCATGGTGGCGAGGCAGGCGCACCGGCGCGGGTGCGGCTAAATGGGCGCTGGCTGACGCGCCTTGAGGCCACCCAATTGACCGGCGCATACGAACTGCGCGACGGCGACGAATTAACCGTTGATACCGCTGGTGGCGGCGGCTACGGCTCTCCTATCGTCCGCGACCCGGCTTTGATTGCGAAAGATAGACGCGATTTTGGTGACAAGGTGAAGGGGTGAGGGGGTGACAAGGTGAATTTGTCACCCCCTCACCCCTTCACCTTGTCACCTCGTCATCACACAAAATGGCCAATTCACAAATCCCCTACCGCGACGCATTGCGGGTATGGCTGCGGGTGGCGGCGCTGAGTTTTGGCGGCCCCACTGCGCAGATTGCCGTCATGCACAAGCTCATTGTTGAAGAAAAGCAATGGGTAGACGAGGCGCGTTTTTTGCATGCCCTGAATTATTGTATGTTGTTGCCCGGCCCAGAGGCGCAACAATTGGCGACCTACCTTGGCTGGTTATTGCACAAAACCCGCGGCGGGCTGACGGCGGGCATTTTGTTTGTGTTGCCGGGGGCAGTCAGTGTGTGGTTGCTCAGCGTATTGTATGCCGGTTTTCAACATGTCACGTTTGTGCAAGGGCTATTTTTCGGCCTCAAGGCAGCGGTCATCGCGTTGGTGGTCGAGGCGGTGTTGCGCATTGCGCGGCGGGTGTTGAAAAATGAGGTCATGATCGGCATTGCGGTCTTGTCTTTCGTCGCCATTTTCTTTTTTAATGCGCCTTTTCCAGCCCTCATCGCAACGGCGGGGTTGATTGGGTTTGTGGGCGGCAAATTGGGCTGGCGCAAGTTTGACCCTGTTGCGTCATCTACCGCCAAGGCCGCGCCCGATCAGGTTTCACGGTCACCTCATTGGGTGCACACGTTGCGCATTTTTGCGGTTGGCGTTTTGCTGTGGGTCGCGCCGGTGCTGCTCATTGTGGCGTTCACAGGCAACCCCGTGCTCGGCGAAATCGGTTGGTTTTTTGGCAAGGCCGCTGTGCTGACCTTTGGCGGGGCGTATTCGATCTTGGCCTATGTCGCGCAACAGGTGGTCGAGGTGTTTGGCTGGCTGCGCCCCAGCGAAATGCTCGACGGCCTCGGCATGGCCGAGACGACGCCCGGCCCGCTGATTATGGTCGTGCAATTTGTTGGTTTTATGGCGGCCTATCGCCAGCCCGGCGCGTTGCCGCCGATGTTGGCCGCCACTTTGGGTGCGGCGGTGACCACTTGGGTCACTTTTGTGCCGTCGTTTATGTGGGTGTTTATGGGTGCGCCCTATGTTGAGCAATTGCGCGGGATTAAGGCGCTGAGCACTGCCCTGTCTGCCATCACCGCCGCCGTCGTGGGCGTGGTGCTCAACCTTGCGGTTTGGTTTGCACTACACACTTGGTTTGGTGTGGTGAATGAGGTGACGTGGGGCGCGGTTCACCTCACCAGCCCTGTTTGGGCCAGCCTCAATGGGACCGCGTTGCTCATCTCTGCTGTTGCCTTCATTCTGCTCTTTGGCCTTCGGCGCGGCATGTTGCTTACCCTCGCCGTTTGCGCAGCGCTGGGCGTGGGTTTGGGAATGACAGGGTGACAAGGTGGCAAGGTGACAAATTCACCATGTCACCCCCTCACCATGTCACCCTGTCACAGATCCGGCTGCCGAAAACCGAAGCCCTTGACAATCGAGGCGGCGGTGGATTTGAGGCTGACGCGGTGAGAGCTGGTGTGTGGCACATAATCCGCCTCGCGCAGGGCCGCCAAAAAATCTTGGGGCGAGGTGTAATCGCGGTGCAAACAGGTGCGGCTGACGCCAATTTCTTTGAGCGTGTGCGCGTCGCTACAGCAAATCATCGGCTTATCTAGTTCTTCGGCCAATTGGTGCGCGAGGTCGTTTTTGCTTTTGTCATATGTCCGTGCATTAAACACCTCGATAAAGTCAATTTTCTCGGCGATGCGCAACAGATTATTGCGACCCAACCCACTGCGGCGCGGGTCGAATGGATGCGAGGGGCCGATAATGCCACCTTGCGCATGAACGCGCTCACACGCTTCTTCCGGGCTAAGATACGGCGGGATGAGTTCAGTAATAAAGTAGCACAGCAATTCACCCTGCGTCGTCATCACTTCTTCACCCACAATGACCAAATCGGGGGCCATGTTGTGCGCCTGCAACGCCCCGCGAATCTCGCTGTGATCGGTGATGGCGATTCGGTCAATCCCCACCTTGCGACATTGCGCAATGACATCTGGCAACTTGCTCAGGCTGTCTGGCGAATATTGGGTGTGGCTGTGTAGTTCTAGGTTGAGCATATAGGAAGTGCTAAGTGCTAAGTGCTAAGTGCTAAGTGCTAAGCCCTAAGTATAAAGTTTCAAAGCTAAAAGCGCAAATCACCAAGCCCCAAACACTTAGGACTTAGCACTTAGCACTTCCTACTTGATTATCGCCTCTTTCGGATAGGCGAAAATGTCGGTGACGCGCTCGCGGTGGTGATACATGAGGTCGAGCTTGGCGGCCTCGTCAGGGCCAAAGTAGCCGTATTCAGTTACTTCGTTGCTCAACCCCGCTTGCCCGCCGATGATCTCGGTTTCAAACAGCATAGACACAATCTGCACCCGATTGCCGTCTCGATACTCGATGAGGACATGCGGGGTGGTATAAATCCCGATCAAACGCTTGACCTTGACCATGAGGCCGGTCTCTTCCCACACCTCGCGTTCGCAGCATTCCGCCGCGCTTTCGCCGGGATCCATGCCACCACCCGGCAAACACCATAGCCCATTGTCGCTGCGTCGCGTCAGCAAAATTTTGTCGCGGGCTGCGTTAAAAATCGCTGCCGCGCAACCCCCCTTCAGCCGCGCATGTTTGGTCACGCGGTCACCCGTCACTATTTTCGCCATCAATTAAGCCATTATAAGTCCTGCAGGTGGCAGGTGGCAAGTTGCAGGGGCAAGTTGCAGGTTGCAAAGTTGCAAAGTTGCAGGTTGCAACCTTCCACTTGCCACTTTTCAACCTGCAACCTGCCCCCTGCCACCTGCAACTCTGCTCCTCACTCTCTGACAGTGACATAAAAAAAGTCGCGGCTGTAGGCGTTGAGGAAGCGGTTGGGGTCTTGGGGTTTCATGCTGTCGAACAGTGGCTCTGGGCTGAGTTTGCCAGCGGTGTCGCGCACGGCGGTGAAATGCACCCAATAGTTGTTGATGTCGAGTTGCATGGCGTCGTCGGCCCCAGCCGCCAACAACGCATCAGCCATGGTCGGCAAAATTACCCCATCCCCGGCGGCAAAATACAACACCTTGTTGTTTTTATCTATGCCCAAGGCCGAGCGCCACACCGCTACAGTTCCATCCAGCGCCGCGCCCCAATTGGCCGCCGTCATCACATTGGTCAATGGGTTGACTTTGCCATTTTCGAGAATGGGCGGCCCATTTTGCCGCCATGCCGCATAATCGCCATTGGCGCTGACATCGCGGCCCCATGCCCCAATACGCACGCCGCCATCTTTTTGCAGCGCCACCGTCGCAAAGCCGTCACGCGGGGGCAGTAATACGGTATTACTCACCATCACGCCAAAATTGCCGTGCTGCGCCTTGAAGCCGCCGTTGAAGGCCGCCAATAGGCGCTTTGGCTTTGCGTCTTCGCTGGGGATGCGGCCTGTGCGGTTGAGACGGGCGCTGTTAATTGTCACAGTGGGGCGCGGTTCGTCGAAACCGAGCAGAAAGTGCAGTTTGGTGCGGTTTAAATCGAACGCCACCACGCCCACCGAAACATACGGGCGTTTGAGATCGGGCGAAAGAAAAGTGCGATAGGCGACGGGGTTACCGTTGCCGTCTTTCAAATACGCCGTCCATTCGCCTTCGCCTTGCTTTTTGGTAAATGGCTTAATATTTTGCGGCTTCCAAGGTGGGGCGGGGGTGGGCGCTGGCGTTGCGGCAGCTAACCCAGCGGCATTGGCGGCAGGGGGGGTTGCGGGTGGGGGCGTGCCGGTGGCGGCGGGGTGGGGGGGGGGTTGGGTGGATGCGCTGCCAGTGTTGGGGGTCGACGGGCTTT
>JAHBAL020000012.1 GCA_018500105.2 Anaerolineae bacterium | reverse complement strand
GTCGCGCCCGCACGGGGATCAATCCCCGCGCTACATAACAACGCCCACTGCGTGGGCTGTAAACTTAGCCCGTGTAACGGGCGTTGTTATGTAGAATGGTCCTGAGCTGACGAAGGATTGATCGCCATTCGAGTACGATTTTCACAAACTTGGCTTGAAAGTAAACCACCCTGCATTGTCATTTAATTTGTCGTAATAGCCTTAGCGCTTAGCACTTTCCACTTAGCACTTTCTACTTTTCACTTTTCACTTTTCACTTAGCACTTTCTACTTTTCACTTTTCACTCCCAATGAAAACCTCTCGCCTTACTCTTGCCCAATCTGACGCCAGACTTGGCTTGGCTTTAGTTGCGCCGGTCTTAATTTGCTTGCTGTTGTTGGTGTTATATCCGTTTGTGTTTGCGGTTTACATCAGCTTCACCGATCGCACGGTGGGGGCGCAAGAGGTCAAATTTATCGGTTTCGATAACTTTCGCTATATTTTCGGGCAAAGCAGCTTTCAACAAAGTGTGCGCAACACGTTTATTTTGGTCTTCTTTTTACAGTCGCTCAAACTCGTGCTTGGCTTGGGAATTGCCTCATTGCTGAATCAGGCCATTCGTGGACGCACCGTTTTTCGTGGTTTGGTCTTGCTGCCATGGGCTATGCCTGCCTTTGTAGCCTATTTGCTGTGGAAATTTTTGTATGACCCCACCCAAGGCGGCGCGTTTAATATGATCATGGGCGAGTTGTTTGGCACACAACTCGATTTTCTCAGCAGCAAAGAGTTGGCTATGCCGAGCGTGATTGTGGCCTCTTTTTGGCGCGGGTTTCCGTTTTGGGTTATCTCATTTTTAGCCGCCATGCAGGGCATTTCGGTCGAGCTTTACGAAGCCGCCGCAATGGACGGCGCAACCGCATGGCAGCGTTTTCGCCATATCACCATTCCCGGCATTCAACATGTCGTCTTGGTCATCACCTTACTCAGCACCATTTGGACCACCAATAGCTTCGAGAATGTGTGGCTGCTGACCCAAGGCGGGCCAAGCGACGCAACCATGACTTTCCCCGTTTTGGCTTATTTTGGGATGCAAACCCTGCGCATTGGCGAGGCCAGCGCTGTCTCAGTTGCCATGCTGCCCATTTTTACCATGCTCGCCTTTTTTGCCGTCAAGCTTTTGCAAAAAGAAGATTAAATAAAAGGATGAAGGATGAAATAAGACTTCATCCTTCATTCTTCACCCTTCACCCTTCATCCTTTCTCAATGGTTACCCGACTCACCACACCCCAAAAAGTGCTTGCCTACGGCTTGTTGATCTTGCTGGCGTTATTTATTTTGTTTCCCATTTATTTTATGGGCATTACGTCGCTCAAGACGGTGCGCGATATTTACCGTGTGCCATCGTTGTTACCCATCAACCCCACCTTGCAAAATTACAAGCAATTGATCGGCACGTGGAAATTTTTAGACGCGATTAAAAACAGCGCCATCGTCGCTGGCCTAACCACCTTGATCTCGGTGTTTATCAGCAGTTTGGCGGCCTATAGTTTGGTGCGCCTCAAATATCGGTTTCGCACCTGGTCGGCGCGGTTGATCTTATTTTCATACCTCACGCCGTCGTCATTGCTATTCATTCCACTGGCGGTCATCATTGCCCAGCTTGGTTTGGCGAATACCCATCTTGGGCTGATCTTCGTTTATCTCACCTTTGCCGCGCCTCTTAGCACATGGCTGCTGATGGGCTTTTTTCGCAGCATCCCTTTCGATCTCGACGAGCAAGCAATGGTAGATGGCGCGACGCGCTTGGGCGCGTTGTTTCGCATCGTATTGCCATTATCCGCCCCCGGCCTCATCTCATGCGCCGTATTCACCTTCACGGGCGCATGGAATGAGCTTTTGCTTGGCCTCATTTTTATCACCTCACCCGAATTACGCACCGTGCCCGTGCAAACCAACTATCTCATCACTGGCGACACCGTGCGCATGGGGCTGGTGATGGCAGCGGCAGTGGTCTCGGCTGTGCCGGTCATGGTCTTGTATTTCTTCGCTCAGCGTTTTGTCGTGCAGGGTTTGGGCGCGGGCAGTGTGAAGGCTTAATTAAAACACATATTTCACTTCGCCAAACGCATCAACCGCAAAGACATAAAACAGGCGCAGCAGATCGGGGCCAATGTTGCGGATGCCATGCAAGGCATTGCCGGGCACATAGATGGCGCTGTCGGCCCGCACCACATGCTCGGCATCGCCGACCGTCATTAAGCCTGTGCCCGCCAAAATGAAATACACCTCGGGCACACTATGCCGATGCACCTCTAGCGCATTGCCCGGCGTGATCTCGCACACGCCCGCCGTCATCGCATTGGTTGGGGTGATGTCGCTGCTAAACAAGGTGCGCCACAACACATTGCCGCGCCCGGCATCATCCCAACCTTCTTGGCAGGGCGCAGCATGTAAAACAACAGGTTTCGTGTTCATCCTTACATCGCAATCGCTTGCCGCATCCCTTCTTTGATCAATGGCACATAGCGGGCGATATCACCGCGCACGATATTGCCGTGACTAGGCGCGAGAATTTTGGTGTCGTAACGCGCAAAAAACGCATCAATGGCAGCACAAACCTCGTCGGGGTCAGTCCATTTTAGCCAAGGGAACTGATACCAGGCATTCACTTTCACATCATCACAATGTAAAGCTGTGGAATAACCAGCCGTTTCCATTTCATCCAAAAACATAAAGCATTCGTTTTTGGCGGGTTCATGCAAATTGTGCGCCCAGTCGGCAGTAAACATAAAGCCGGTCGTGCGCTCATAGGCCCATTGCGACAACCCATGATCCACAAACAGCGGTTCGACTGACTCTAATTGGTGTTTGCCCAAGTCAATGACTTCGCCCGGCGCCATCAATTGCGCCCCCTCAAGCCCGTGCAATGCATATTGTTCGCCGCCACGCACGGTCATGTATTGAGCGCCCGGATAACGCCGCTTGAGCGCGGGGGCGTTGCCAGCATGGGGCAATTCGACATGGCTGATCCAAATGTAATCGAGCGGTTGATCGCCCAGCACATATTCGACCGCCTTCAGCGTATTGGCCTGTTGACGCGGTGCGCCGGTGTCAATCATCAACGACTTTTCATCGCGGATCAAAAACGCCGAAAATGGGTAATCCACGATGCGATGCCCTGAATAATCGGCGGCGTTGGGCAACATGCCAAAGTAATTTTTGTAAATGTCTTGCGCTTTGTCGCCTAAACAATGCGTAATCCAAAAAATATCGGGGGTGATGGGGCGGACCGCGACGCGCTCAAGCCCTTCACCAAAAACGATGGTTTTCATTTGGTTGATTGGTTGATTGGTTGATTGGTTGATTGGTTGATTAGTTGATTGGTTGAGTTGTTGATTAGTTGATTGGTTGATTGGTTGAGTTGTTGATTGGTTGATTGGTTGATTGGTTGATTGGTTGGTTGGTTGGTTGATTGGTTGATTGGTTGATTGGTTGGTTGGTTGATTGGTTGAGTTGTTGATTAGTTGATTGGTTGATTGGTTGATTGGTTGATTGGTTGATTGGTTGATTGGTTGATAGATGAGTTATCAATCAACTAATCAACCAATCAACCGTTTAATCAACCAATCAACCGTTCAATCAACCATTCAACCGTTTAATCAACCATTCAACCATTCAATCAACCAATCAACTAATCAACCATTCAACCAACCAAACATTTGTCTAAACCGCATTACGAATATTGGCAACGGCTTGTTTGAGCCGCGCCACATGGGTGGGAATGTCGCCGCGAATGGCATCGCCGTGAATGGGTGCGATGATTTTGACTGGCAGTTGGGCAAAAAGTGCATCCAGATCGGGATTAAACTTTTCGGGCAGCACCCAGCGCAAAAAGTGAAAAGCCGTGCGATGATAATCGCGGAATTGCATTTCGCCTACCCCGCCCTCAACCTCATCGCTAAACTTGCCAATTTGCTCGGCGCTTTGATAATAGCCAAAGCCATCGCCGGTGAACAAAACGCCCGTTTGCGCGTCAAACACCCATTGCGAGCCGGGCTGATCTTTGAGCGTGGCAAACACAAATTTCAGCGTGCGCCCGCCCACATTAATCGTTTTGCCCGCCGCTTCGCTGGTGATCTGCGACAGCGGCAAAATCGGCGCGATCTCGATATAGGGCAGCATCACATTCGAGACAATCACCTTGATCTTCGGCCATTGTTTTGCCACCTGTTGCAAATTGCCCGCGTGTGGCAATTCGGAATGGGTGAGAAAAATGTATTCGGGCGTGCGGCCCGCCAGCAAGTTGTTTATCTCTTGCATGATGCCGCTGCGGTGCAATTGCGAGCCACAGTCAATCAAGATCGGGTTTTGACCATTCATGATGACATAGACCAGCACCGCCTCGTAGCCATAACTGCCTTCGACATATTCGCCAATTTGGTAAACATCGTCAACAATCTTGCGAATCATATATGCACCACCACTTGATCGTTCTCGACACTCACCTTAAATGTCTTGGCCCGCACTTTGGCGTCAATCAAACACTTGCCGGTCTCAATTTCAAATTCCCAGCCATGCCAAGCGCAGCGCAAAATATGGCCCTCGCTGCCATAAACAAATTCGCGTGCGCCATGCTCGGTGGGCATGGTTGTGCCGGTCACCGGCCCCATACACAGCGTGCCCGCCGCGTGGGGGCAGCGGTTGTGCAAGGCGTGATACTCGCCGTTGACGTTAAACACGCCAACACTGCGCCCGTCCAGATCGGCGATGATGCGCTCGCCCGGCGGCAAATCGGCGACCTTGCACACGGGATAATGTTTGCGTTTGTCGGTTGCGGCGCTCATGCCTTCACCCCAGCTTTCGCACCATGCGCGACCCCATTTACAACCCCATTTGGCACAAGCTGACGCGGCAATTTTTTATACACTTGGCGGGCGTTGCCGTCCATAATCTTGGGCAGCCATTCTTTGGGCAATTGCATATCGTCCGGCGCGTCAAAATCCCAATGCGGATAGTCTGAGGCAAACATCAGCATATTCTCGCCATCCATCGCCGCCAACACATCCCACAAATGCTGTTTGTTGGCCGCTTCTTCGAGCGGTTGGGTTGACAACCGAATGTGATCCCGCGCATATTCGCTGGGCAATCGCTTCACCCACGGGGTTTCTTTGCGCAGCGCCTTCCAGTTGGCATCCAGTCGCCACAAAATTGAGGGCATCCATGTCACGCCGCACTCGATCACCACGAACATCATATTGGGATACCGCTCAAAAATGCCATTTGAAATGACGCTGGCGACATGGGTCATGCTGGGTTGCAGCAACAAGGCGTGGGTTTCCCAATAATAGGTGCTGGGGCCGCCGCCGATGGGTTGATAGTTGATACCGCCTTGCCCGCCGAGATGAACGGCAAAGGGCAGCCCGACCTCGGAACAGGCTTGCCAAATGGGGTCGTAAAATTTATCGCCATACGGGCGATACGAGCCGTGCGAGGCCAACACTTGCACCACACGCGGGTGCGAGCCAAGGCGGCGAATTTCTGCCGCCGCGCCTTGTGGGTCTTGCGGGGCAATGATGATCGAAGCCCAAAAACGATCATCGCGCGGCAACCACGTGTCAATCACCCAATTGTTATAGGCGCTGGCCAAGGCGCTGGCGTAATGTGGGTTGGCCAAGGTCGAGACTTCGAGCGCTTCTTCGCCGGTCAAAATGGCGACATCGGGCTTATAGCGGTCGAGCAAATTCTCGCGCATAAAGCTGTAATGCTCGTCGTCGTTGGTCGGCTTAATGTCGTGGCGGCGAAAATCTTCGGGGTGCAGCCAAGGCCGATGGGCATGGGGAAATGAGCCACGCGCCCCCGGCAATTCGCCACGCAACAAATAATCGCGAAAAGTTGTGTCTATATAAGGCAACAACACATTGGACGAACTCCAATCATTATGGACATCACAATCAATCATTTTTCTCCTTTTGTCTTAATAACTCACCTTACGCATAAGGCAAGTATTTCACCACAAAGTGCACGAAGGACACAAAGAAAAGAAGGCTTTCGGATATAAATCTTTGAGTTCTTTGTGCGCTTTGTGGTAAAAAGTTTGAGCCTTGCGTAACGTCAGTTAATAATGTTCGTATAAGGCTTATTGAAACAAATAAAACAACCAAATTTTCACCGTAGAGACGGGTCGGTGACTCGTCTCATTTTTGCCGTATCAACGCCGAAGCCACAAGCATGCAAATGAATGTGTCACCTGAAAGAGACGGGTCACCGACCCGCCTCTACATTACGCCGTCAACACCTCAGGGAAACCCGCCGCACGCAGGTCTGTGCCAAGCGCGTCTTCGAGCAATTTCACCACTTGCGATGACCACGCACCGCCGCCATATTGCGCCCGTGCGCGAATGAAGGTTTGCTCGACCGCACCGGCCAAATCGAGCGGCACGCCAAATTCGCGCCCAAATTGCATGGCAAAGCCAAGGTCTTTGCACGCCAAATCCATCGTAAACCCGATGTTATAGCTGCCGTTCAAAATCACTTGGCTCTCGGTCTCGTGCACAAAACTGTTGCCAGAGCTGGCCTTGATCACCTCAAAACTTTGCGCCAAATCCAGCCCGCCACGCTTTGCCAACATCAGCGCTTCGCCCGCCGCCACCAAGTGAATAAACGCCAGCATATTGGTGATAACCTTAATAACCGATGCGCTGCCCAATGGCCCCATGTAAAAGACCTTGCCGCCCATCGCCGCTAGCGCAGGTTTGTGCGCCTCGAAAACCGCCGCGTCGCCACCCACAATGACGGTGATCTCGCCCGACGCGGCTTTGTGCACCCCGCCGGTTACGGGCGATTCAAGACACGCCACGCCTTGCTCGGCGGCCAACGCCGCCAGCCGCTGAATTTCGTGCAAATCGTTGGTGCTCATGTCAATCCACGCACCGCCCGGCTTCATGCCTTTTAGCAACCCGTTGTCGCCCGCCACCACCATCGTCACCGCCTTGGGCGATGGCAAACAGGTGAACACGCTGTCGCATTGCTCGCCCACTTGCTTGGGCGTGTCAGCCCATTTTGCGCCCGCCGCCAGCAGCCCCGCCGCCGCCGCCTTGTTCAGGTCGCATACCGTCACATCGAAACCCGCCCGCACCAAGCTGCCCGCCAAATGCACGCCCAAATTACCAATGCCAATAAAACCAAGTTTTTTGTCCATACTAAATTTTTGCAGGTTGCAGAGTTGCAGGTTGCAGGTTGCAAAGTGGCAAAGTAGCAGTGCTTGCCCCCTGCAACTCTGCAACCTGCCCCCTGCAACCTGCCCCCTCCCATTCACGCTATTTCAAATTGAACCGGATGATCGGTCATTTCAAGATGCAGCCGGTTGCCGGTGTAAGGGTGTTGGGCTGCAACCTCCTCATTTAACTCGACACCAAGGCCCGGCCCACTAGGCGGAACAATGTAGCCGTCTTGCCAATTGAGCGGCTGGCGCAAAATCTTGGTATGAAAATCGCCAAAATTGAGGATGGACTCTTGGATGAGGAAGTTGGGGCTGCACGTGCTCAGTTGAATATCGGCGGCGGCGGCGATTGGCCCACAATACAAATGCGGCGCGATCTGGGCATAGTGCGCCTCGGCCATGCCGGCAATTTTCTTGCCTTCGAGCAAGCCGCCCACTCGCCCCAGCGCCATTTGCAAAATGCTGGCTGCGCCACACGCCAACACGCGCGAAAATTCATATTTGCTGGTCAGCCGTTCGCCGGTGGCAATGGGGATGCTGGTTTGTTGGGCCACCTTCGCCATTTCTTCGGGTTGTTCGGGCGGCGTTGGCTCCTCAAACCACAACGGATCATATGGCTCAAGCCGCTTGGCGAGGCGCACGGCGCTGGACGGGGTAAGTTGCCCGTGCGTGCCAAACAGCAAATCACACTTATCGCCCACCGCCTCACGAATGAGCTTGACAAATTTTTCGCCCAAGGCCAACCCTTCGAGCGACAATTGACGCGGGTCGAAGCTGGAATACGGGCCGATGGGGTCAAACTTCACCGCCGTGTAACCCTGCGCCGCATATTTGGCAGCGCGTTCCGCCGACAGTGCCGCGTCATGGTAAATATCGGTGGCGTCGCCCGGCTCTGGGTAAATATAGGTATAGGTGCGTAAACGCTCGTGCACCTTGCCGCCCAGCAGCATATACGCCGGTTTGTTCAGCGCCTTGCCAATAATGTCCCAACACGCCATCTCGATGCCGCTCAGAATGCCGAGGATGGAGGTGTCGGGCCGCTGCGTGTAGCCGCTGCTGTAAATGGTGCGCCACAGCGTCTCGATCTGAAATGGGTCGGCCCCGATCACCTTGCGGGCGCACACATCTTCGATCATTTTTGCCACCACATGCGGGTGAAACGGCACAGAATACACCTCGCCATAGCCCACCACACCGTCATCGGTGACCAGCTTTAAGAATATCCAATAGCGCCCGCCAAAATGCGGCGGCGGCACGCCAACGACAAACGTCTTTACATCAACGATTTTCATTCGGATATTTTATCGCCTATTTGCCAAAAGTCCGCTGGGCGAGATGAGAGGTGTGTTAAGGCTGTTCGACAGTCAGCCCTGCGCTTAATTCGTCATTTCCGCGAACGCGGAAAGCCATAACGTGACGCGCCAAAGACGTGGAAACTGCATAAAATCATACCTGCTACGTTGTGGATTCCCGTGCCTGCGCAATCTTTTGCCGTAATTTGTTTTCGGTTTCTATTGAAATACCATTACGGCGCGGCGTATTTTCACGCTCACTCAAAAAAGCTTGCCATTCTTCATCTGACATCTCTGGCCCAAAATTTTTCAGCAATGCCTGAAAACGAGCATGTTCAGCGAGTGCTTGATCCGCAGGTAAAGCAGCTACTGCATAATTAAACGCTGATAGCCGTGTTAAGCTATATAAAACATTTGTGTCAATTACTGCACGAATCACAAAATCATTATAGCACCGCTGATGGTGACTTTTTTCTCAATCAGAAAAGCGATTCTCCGCATAGTCATCCTCCCATTAAGTATTACAATCGGGCGCTGTGCAACAACCAAGTTACAACCTGCGCTACATGCTCGGCAATATCCGAGATCTGCCCAGCGCCATTCTGCCCTCCGCCATATTCTCGGCCTTAGTCGCGGTGCTCACCGGCTATGCCGGACCGCTGCTGGTCGTTTTTCAAGTCGCCGAGGTGGGCAAACTCAGCGCCGCCCAACTGTCATCATGGATCTGGGCCATCACCATCGGCTGCGGCGTATGCGCCATTTTGCTCAGCCTGTGGTATCGCCACCCTGTGCTATGCGCGTGGCCCAGCGCAGGCTCAGTCTTGCTCGTCACCAGCCTCGCCACCTACACCTATTCTGAGGCCATCGGGGCCTACATCATTCAAGCCATTTTGCTTATTTTGCTCGGCGTGTCGGGCTTGTTTGGTCGGCTGATGGATGTTATCCCCAAGACCGTCGTCGCGGGGATGCTGGGCGGGGTGCTGTTTCGCTTTGGTATTGGCGTGTTTAGCGCATTGCCAAGTGCGCCGCTGTTGGTTGGGGCCATGATCGCCACCTTTGTCATCATGAAGCGCCTCGGCTACCGCGCCCCGATGATCGGCGCAATGGTGGTCGGGTTGATCATGTCGGGGCTACAAGGCCAAATCAAGCTCGACAACCTCGCGTTGGCCCTCACCACCCCCGTCGTCACCGCGCCCACCTTCAACTTTGCCGCCACGCTTGGCTTGGCGCTGCCGCTGTTTGTGCTCACACTCACCGGCCAAAATGCGCCGGGCGTAGCGGTGCTGCGCAATTCGGGTTACGACACCCCCATCAATGGCCCCATCACCCTCACCGGTATCGCCTCGTTGCTCACCGCGCCCATCGGCGGCAATGGCATCAACTTGTCGGCCATCACCGCCGCTATCTGCACCAATCCCGAATCGCACCCCGACAAAACCAAACGCTATTCGGCGGGCGTGGCCTATGGCCTGTGGTATGTACTGTTTGGCATGTTCGGCGCTACCGCCGTCGCGCTCTTTTCAAGCGTGCCAAAGGCCTTTGTGGCCGCCATTACCGGCCTCGCGCTGCTGGGGGCCATTGCAAGCGCCCTCACTACCGCCATGTCTGAGCCAAAAGAGCGCGACGGGGCGCTCATGGCCTTCATGCTCACCGCCTCCGGCATCGAGCTACTCGGCGTCGGCGCGCCATTTTGGGGATTGGTCTTGGGCGTGCTGGTGAATTTGGTGCTGACTTATCGGCGGCGATAACGATTTGCACCGTTCCACTATTTTGGCCCGCCAACTACCGGCATCTCCGCAAACGTGGATGCCGGTATTTGGTATTACCCTACAGATTCAAAAAGTTAAGGCGCGAGTGGGTAGTCTATGGCTTGGCGAATGAGTTCATCTACGATTTCAGTGGCCGGTTTGGGCAAAGCGGCTTCTCGAAATTGCAGCAATTTGAGTAATGGCATGTCACCAATAAACGCCATTGGGTCCATGCCAATGGCATTTTCGCTATTCTCGCTCATCCCAAAACTTTGCATAAGCTGGCTAATGATGAGTGGAATAGTTTGAGCGCTGGCCTGTTGCCCACGTGGATCGTTTTGCCAATCACGCACAGTCGAATCGCGATTCAAAATGCAGGGAAGCATTTGTTGTGATTGCAACGTGACAGTTTTGACACAACGTATATCGGCGGACGACGCGCCAATCAAAATGTCAAATTCGCCCGATTCAGCCACCCAAGTTTTGTAAGCGGGGTCATAATAGGCAAAGGCGCGTTGGTCGAGTTGAATATGAACCGTTTGCGTTTGGCCGGGTTGTAATTCAACTTTAGCAAACCCTTTCAATTCTTTAATTGGGCGAACAAGCCGCGATTTTTGGTCGTGCACATAAATTTGCACAATTTCTTTGCCAGCGATATTGCCACTATTGGTAATATCCACCGACACCGTGAGGGTATCGGTAAAAACTTGCGCCGAAACTTGGGCGTTGCTGTATTCAAAGGTGGTGTAGCTTAGGCCAAAGCCAAACGGAAACTGAACTGGCACGTGTTTGGCATCGTAATAGCGATAGCCAATAAACAGCCCTTCGCCATAACGCACCGTGCCATTGTCGCCCGGATAATTAATATAAGCGGGTGTGTCGCTGAGGCGAATGGGAAAAGTCTCGGTTAATTTGCCACTCGGATTGACCCGCCCAAATAGCACATCGGCCAACGCACCCCCGCTGGCTTGCCCTGCCAACCCGCCGTAAAGAATTGCAGCGACATTGTTGCTCCAATCTGTCAGGGTGACGGCTGAACCCGTATCAAGCACAACGACACAATTAGGCTGGGCCGCACTCACGGCATTGATCAGCGCAAGTTGCTGTTGTGTCAGATCCATATCGGGGCGATCATAGCCTTCCGATTCTTTTGAGGTGGGCAAAGCAATAATGATCACGGCAACATCAGCCGAAGCCGCCACCTGAGTGGCTTGCTCAATTAGGCTTGGGGCAAATTCATCGCTGCTCAAGTAGCCCTCGGCAAAAGCCAACTCCGCATGGTCGGCCAATTTTTGCAGCTCGACATATGGAATTTCGACTTGGGTCGGGTTGACATTTGAGCTGCCGCCGCCTTGATATTGGGGAGTTTGGGCCGCTTTGCCAATAATGGCAATATGTTGCGGTTGGGCTAATGGCAATAACCCATTATTTTTGAGCAACACCATGCCATCGGCGGCAATTTGCCGCGCAAGGGCATGATGCGCAGCAATGTCAAACGCGCCCTGTTTGGGCGTTTGATGCGCCATATTCATAATGCGCAAGATACGGCGCACGGCTTCATTCAGCACAGTTTCGGGCAATTCGCCTGAGCGCACCGCGTCAATGATGGCTTGGGTGTAGCGAGGGTTTGGGCCGGGCATCGCCCAATCTAGCCCAGCCCGTAAAGCCGCCACCCGCTCGCGCACGGCGCCCCAATCTGAAACGACTAACCCTTCAAAGCCCCATTCTTTTTTGAGAATATCGGTCAACAACTGCTCATTTTCAGAACACAATGTGCCGTTGAGTTTGTTATAAGCACACATGACCGACCAAGGCTTGGCTTGTTTTACGGCGGTTTCAAAGGCGGGCAAATAAATCTCTCGCAATGCCCGTTCGTCAATTTCGGCATTAATAGTAAAGCGTTGATATTCTTGGTTGTTGGCGGCGAAATGTTTTAATGATGTGCCAACACCTTGGCTTTGCACCCCATTAATATAGCTGGCCGCTAAATTACCTGCTAAAAATGGATCTTCAGACCAATATTCAAAATTTCGCCCACATAAGGGGGTGCGCTTCATGTTGACCCCCGGCCCTAACACAATATCCACATTCAGGGCAATCGCTTCGGCGGCAATGGCTTGCCCCATGCGGTGAATCAGGGCGGCATCCCAAGTGGAGGCAACACAGGCGGCGGTAGGGAAACACGTGGCGGGCAAGCTTTGACTTGCCATCGTATGCACATCTTTCAATCGTCTCAGGCCATGCGGCCCATCCGATACCACCATTTCGGCAATACCCAGCCGCGCAATCGCAGTTGTGGTCCAAGCACTATCGCCTGTGCACAGGGCAGCTTTTTCTTCGAGGGTAAGTTGTTCAAGCATTTCGTTTTCGGTCATGATATGAGACATAGCAGGCTGTGGAAAATTAGCTCCAACCCCGCAACTTTATATTTTGATAGCTCTTGCGCATGCTTTCAAGCTCGCCTTGGGGACAACGATCTTGTTCAACCACATACCAATCTGCCCCGGCGGCCTCGGCAGCGGGCAAAATGACATCAAAATCGAGAACACCCTCGCCCACAATTTCAAACGTGCGGTTTTCGTCACGGGTCATATCTTTCAGATGCAAAATTGATAGACGTGAGCCTAGTTCTTGAATCATGTGTGGCACATTTCGTCCGGCTTTCTCGACCCAAAATATATCCAATTCAAACTTAACCAAAGCGGGGTCGGTTTCACCCAACAAAACATCGTAGCCGGTGCGCCCATCTTCTACTGAGTTAAATTCAAAATCATGATTGTGATACGAAAAAGTGATGCCGTGTGCCCGCGCAACTTTACCGGCATGATTACAAATTTGGCTGGCGTTGCGGTAATGCTCAAGACCCGTTCGTTGGTCAATGGGTAGCGCGGCCAAAGCCAAATGGGTTGCGCCCAATTGGGCATAGGTGCTGACCGTTTGGGTCAAACTGTCGTCATCTATTAAATTGGCCAGACCAACATGCCCCCCTAACACGGTTAAATTTAAATCAGCCAATAAGTCACGATGGTTGCTCAAAATAAGATTACCATAAGGGCCGAATAATTCGATGCCAGCGTAACCTGCTTTGGCGACTTGCTTAAGGGTTTCTGCGACATCGTTTTTTAACGACTCGCGAACAGTAAAAAGTTGAAGTCCTAGTTTTCGCATGATAAAAAGTGGTATTTTCTCAACTCTCAATAATGAGAGGTAAATCCAAAAGTGTTAAAAAAAGACCCTAATCCCCTCAGAGAGAGACGCGAGGCGGATTAGGGGGAGGCAATGGCAATGATTCATCGGCGGTATGCAAATGACACCGCACCCAGTGCTGTGCCGAAAGCGTGGTGACCGCCGGCATGGTTTTATGACAAAGGCTCATGACGGCGGGACAGCGAGACGCAAATGGGCAGCCCGGGGGCAGATCAATGAGTGATGGAATTTCGGCACGTTTTGCTGCGTCGGGAATCTCTACGTGGGTTTGTTTGCCTAACCCTGCGTGTGGGTTTGGCACTGCCGAAAGAAGTAGTTTGGTATAGGGGTGCGCTGGGTTTTGCATCAAATCGGTGCTTTCTGCGCCCTCAACCATATGTCCGGCATACATCACCATTGTGCGGTCGCCAATATAGCGAGCACTGGCAATATCGTGGGTGATATAAATATAGGAGATGCCGCGATCTACTTTAAGTTTATCCATTAGGTTCAACACACCCATACGAATCGAAACATCGAGCATTGAAATTGGCTCATCGGCCAGAATGACCTCTGGATCAACGGTCAAGGCACGGGCAATGGCGACACGTTGACGCTGCCCACCCGAAAGCTGATGTGGGTATTTGCCCGCAAATTCAGCGGCTGGGTTTAACCCAACGGTGGTTAATAGCGTTTCGACTTTTTCTTGCAGCTCTTTTTTGTTTTTGGCTTTTTTGTGAATCAATAACGGGCGTTCAAGGTGATGCCCGATGGTGTGAATGGGATTTAGTGAGCCAAAAGGGTCTTGAAAGATCATCTGCACTTTGCTTCGATAATCGAGTGTCGCGCCCTTGGGTTCAGTCTTGAGGATTGATTGCCCTTTGAAGATAATTTCGCCACGTGTAGGTTCCATCAAACGGGCAATCAGACGCACTGTGGTGCTTTTGCCGCTGCCGCTTTCGCCGACAATAGCCACCACCTCGCCACGATTTACTTTAAATGATACATCTTCAAGCGCATGAACATAACTCGGCTTTGCCAGTGTGCCAACGGCAAAGTGCTTGGTCAGGTTTTGGATTTCGAGAACTGGGGTTGTCATGGGGATAGTGGATAGTGGATAGTGATAGTGGATAGTGGATAAATAATGCTATCCACTATCACTATCTACTATCACTATTCACTACTATTCATAGAGGTGGCAAGCAACAAAATGATTCGGCTCAATTTCACGGAATTTAGGGGCACTATGCGAACAGGCCGCCATCGCTTTGGCACACCTTGGGTGAAATCGGCACCCCTTCGGCGGGCGGGTCATATCGGGCGGAGCGCCAGAGATGCCGGTCAATTTGACTTTGGGGCCAAGCAATGGCGGGAAAGAGTTGAGCAAACCTTGGGTATAAGGATGAAGCGGCCTGTTGAAAATGGCTTGGGCTTGGGCCAATTCGACAATTTCGCCAGCGTACATAATCCCAATCCGATCTGAAAATTCGACCATGAGTGAAAGATCATGGGTAATAAACAAGATTGCAAAGCCAAATTTATGTTTTAGGGCCTCAATTTGCTGCAAAATATCACGTTGCACCACCACGTCTAATGCCGTTGTTGGCTCGTCCATAATCATGAGCGGTGGGTTTAGCGCCAATGCCATTGCAATAACAACCCGTTGCCGCATCCCGCCAGAAAGCTCATGGGGATAAGCATCGAGGCGTTGTTTTTCGATTCCGACAATATTGAACAGTGTTTCAGTTCGTTCGATTGCTTCTTTGCGGCTAATGGGTTGATGCGCCATCAGCACATCAATAATTTGATCGCGAACCCGCATGACGGGGTTTAATGAATTCATCGCGCTCTGAAACACCATTGACACATCTTGCCAGCGAAATTGATTTAGATCGCTGTCGCTCATCTCTAAAATATCTTTAGATTGCCCATTGTGTTGAAATTGAATGCTGCCCCCCGTAATAATGGCGGGGGGACGTAGTAAGCGCATGATGGCATGGGCAATGGTTGACTTTCCGCTGCCCGATTCACCGGCCAACCCAAATATCTCACCGGCGGCAATTGAAATCGAAACGCCATCCACTGCCCGAACTGGCCCACGGGGTGTAATGTAACGGACGTGGAGGTCTTGAATATCGAGTAGTTGCATAAATGAAGCTTAAATAAAAAAACTGGTTGAGGCTTTACCCTTCATAATTTCGGATCACTGGCGTTGCACGAGCATTGCGGAGTTTTTTGTCTTTAATGAGGGCTGCTGTTTGTTGTTCAGCCCGTAGACGCGGATTTGTGATTTCGTCCATCGCATAATTGATCATGGTAAAGGCAAAAGCAACCAAGGCAATACATAACCCCGCCGGAATAAACGTCCACCATGCGCCTGTCAGCAAACCAGCATTATTGCCAGCCCAATACAAAATGGTGCCCCAACTGACCACACTCAAATTGCCCAGCCCCAAAAATTCTAGACCAGCTTCAGCCCCAATGGCAAAGAGGGTAGAACTAAAGAACGCACCCACTGCGATCGAAGTCATATTTGGCAAAATTTCGTATACGATAATGCGCCAATGGCTTTCACCACTCACAATTGCGGCGGCGACAAAATCACGCGAGCGCAAGGTTAACATTTGCGATCGGAAATAACGGGCATTAAAAGCCCAACTGCCTGCCGACAACGCCAACATGATCGTAAATGGCCCTTGCGGTAAAAATACCGACAGCAAAATAAGCACTGGCAAGCCGGGGATGACCAACACAATATTGGTAATGAGCATGGCAATGTCATCGAATCGGCCACCAAAATAACCAGCGCTCATGCCGATGATGGCCCCAATGAGGGTGATGGCCGCACCCACCACAAACCCGACTCCCAATGACACACGGCCACCCCATACCACTTGGGCAAATACATCTTGCCCCTGCCCTGTGGTGCCAAATCAAAACCGTTGCGAGGGAGGTTGATTGGCCCGTGCGATAAATTCATTTGGGTCACCGGGGGCAATTAACGGCGCAAATAACGATATCAGGACAAAGAATATGACGATACCGCCGCCAACAAGTGCTTTACGATTTATTTTTTGCATAAGGTTTTGAGTTTTGAGCCATGAGCTTTGAGCTTTGATACGTGATTCATAGCTCACGGCTCACGGCTCATGACTTTTAATGTTTGCGAACACGTGGGTCTAGCCGTGCATAGGTTAAATCTACGATCAGGTTGGCAACGAGTACGCCGAAAGTAATCATAAGAAATAGCCCTTGCATGAGCGGGTAATCGAGGCTGGTGACGGAACGAAGAAATAAGAAACCTAAGCCGGGATATGAAAATACCACTTCGGTGAGCAATTGCCCGCCCAAAATAGCCCCAATCGAGATGCCGAGTGCGGTGATATTGGGCAGCAGGGCATTGCGAGCCGCATAATTCCATATGATGCGACGTTCAGGCAGGGCTTTGGCTTCGGCCAAAGTGATAAATTCTTCACTCAGCACCCCCACCATCACATTCCGCATTCGCAACAGCCATGACCCCATCGTGACCAACACGACCGAGGTGACCGGCAGAATTAGATGCGAAATGACGCTGCTAATAAAAGCGAAATTGAAGCCGGGGGTAAGTTGAGCATCGTAGGCATGGCGCAAGGGGAACAATTTGAATTGAAAACCCAACACAAACAAGCCTAACATCGCCAGCCAAAAATAGGGGAAAGAGCCAAAAAAGGTGAGTAAAGGCGGAAAAACGGTGTCTACAAAACCACCGCGCCGCCATGAACCAATAATCCCTAGCAAGTTTCCCAACACAAAACTAATTGCCAGCGATACACTACCAAGCAATAAGGTCCAAATGAGGCCTTGACCTTGGGCCAAGATGACACTATTTTTGACAAATCCTTCTATCCGCAATCACACCCCAATCAAGAGATTTTGCATCTTGTGAATCGAAATTGGCAATCAACTTTATTGCTAAAAAAATATCCACATAAAGCCAAAATCATTAAACAAGAATTATTTGTGTTGGGTTTAAAACTGCAAAACTTATATTTGGTTATGATGGCAGGTGGGACGCTGGCATCATGTCAGTTAATAGCGGGTGATTTGACAGATGCTGAAAAAACAATCGAACAAGTATTAACGTATGCCCAAAAGCGACGCCACAAATTGCCCGAAACCGCCAGCCTGTGTTGGCTAGGATTGTGTCAGATTTATTATGAACGGAATCAATTAGGCCAAGCACAACACTATTTAACCCAAGCGCGTCAAATAGATCCGAATCCGGCCAGTTCAAACACCATCATTTCGGGAGGGATATGTCAAACCCAGTTACATTTGGCAAATAACGAAACAATTGCTGCCCAAGAGACGATCAAGATGATTCGGCAAATGAATCTGAATCATCCATCTGCAATTTGGACCCAACAAGATATCATTGCGCATGAGGCTTTGGTTTATTTGCGCTCTGGTGATTTAACCCGCGCTCAACAAATATTGGCTGAAATAGACAATGACTCGAATCCATTTGTTTTACAAATTAAAGCCGAATGCTTGTTAGAAGAAAAACGATTTGCTGCCGCTGAAACGATCTTGCAGGCATTATGCAGCCAATATCCATTTGGTTTTTATAAACATTCAATTATTGAGGCACGTCTATTGCTATGTATTGTGTTATATAAACAACAAAAATTAGCGCTGGCAAAACAACATCTGATAGATGTGATCTTATTTGCTAGCAAGAATGGCTGGGTTCGCCCTTTTATAGACCATGACAAAGGGTTGACACCGTTGCTTATTTGGGTCTTACATCATGAATCGTTGGTTCAGACAAGTGAACAATTTGCCAAACATATTTTGCAACAACTGGGGCAACCCTTTGAAACTCAAAAGATATTGACGATTGAGACACTCAATCAGATGACCATCACAACTTTGGTGACCCAGCGCGAAAAAGAAGTGTTGCGGTTGCTTGGCACGGGGTTTTCAAATTCACAAATTGCGGCCAAATTGTATGTTTCTGATCATACGATAAAAAGTCACTTGGTTAGCATCTATCGCAAATTAGGGGTTGCAAATCGAACCCAAGCCATTGCACAGGCGCTCGTTGCAAAATTGATTTAGACGACCAGAAATCGGGTTTCTTTCAGAAACCTGATTTCTCTATACGCAGTATATCAAACGGCTACGGTTTTTGTTCTTGTCCATCACTGCGATCTTCAACATAAACGTTCGCTACTATTTGAGGATTTAACATCTCTATACAAGGAATTGAGTTTTCAAGGTACATCTCAAACTTCTCAAGTGAAGTCTGAAAATAACGTGTTGGAGAGTATGGAACACATCCCAATAATGATCTGTACTCTCCTCTAAGAGTTTAATTAGTTCACTGTACCATTCAATTGCTGAGATCAAATTTGATTTTAATTCTTCTATCCCGTCACCCGTTAGTTCTTGTCCTGTCAGCATTTCACCTGTAAAGCCTATCGCTCCTTTTTCTAGTACGGTTACATTTTGGTATAGATCATCGACTTGACTCTTAAGAGATTGTGACAAGACCCGACAAAATAGATTGAGTAGTTATTCGAAAGAGATCCCCAGTTTCTCAGCCAGTTTTGAGAAGCTTTATTTTTCGATCACTTTAGCAAGTTTAGATCGAGTTGTCAGTTTCATAATTCTATGACTCTTCTTTGTCGAATTAGTCAGCGGCTAACGGTCGGGTTCAGCCGCGTAGCGGAGCAACGTCGGCTGCAACCCGTTGTTAGGCGGCGATCTATGATTATGCTTGCCCTTTCTTGATAAGGACTGGCGTGAGGTGTTCAGGAATACCTTCCAGTCTGATTTGCACACATCCGAGTTTATATGCGTCTTCGATTGTACGTCCTGCTCCCAATGCTCCATAAAAACCAAGCGCGAAAGCAATTGCCGCCTTGTCTCCAATTGCCTTATTCATACCAATCACGTAATTGATGTGTTTAGCGATAGCCTTTGCCTGAACATCAGAATAGCAAGCATTTAGCAGCGCACAATTAACTTGGTCGGCAAACTGCTCAAATAGTGCTGCCAGCGCGTCAGGCTGAACATCGTGCCTTTTACCAATCTCATTTTCAAAACACAACGCGCCTTGGGGTGTACCGTGTCCAGAGAAGTGAACGATTTGT
The DNA here is from genome assembly GCA_018500105.2 of Anaerolineae bacterium. Taxonomy (GTDB): domain Bacteria; phylum Chloroflexota; class Anaerolineae; order J036; family Brachytrichaceae; genus AQU-03. The sequence continues at coordinate 4,340 of JAHBAL020000012.1, read as the reverse complement.
GGCTGAGTATTTAGAAGTGCTCTGGCAATATCCTTTGACCGAAGGGATAACTGAGGCAGTGCCAGACTGAAACGTTCGCGCAGTTTTGCTAGTGTAAGTTGTTCGTCAATCTCTCGAAATTCTTCTCCCAAACGTAAACGAGAAGCGTCAGTAGGGTCAGCCGCAACAAAAAGAATTGTGACTTTGTTCGGCTGGACTAAACGGTCATCACCTTCGGCTGGATGTGACGAGGGACGTATCTTGATGATCGCTCGCAACGCACCGACAGCCGAAGCGAACCCTTCGGTATTGCGTTTCTTTTGCTTTTTTTCGTCATTATCACTCCAGTAAAACGTTGCAATGTTCCAACCATCGTAGAACATCCCGACGGGCGTTGACTTGTCGTAGATCTTGCCGTGAGGGTCAATGAAAGCTATTACAGTTTTTGCATATTCGCCCCACTCTAGATGTTGCAATGAAAGCCCTACTTCTGGGTTGAGTTCTCGCAAAAGCGACTCGCCCTTTTCAAGGTGGGCTTCGAGTTCTTTGTAAGCATCTTTTATGTCCATTGGCTCTCCTTTGTTCGCCGCCTAACTATTGAAGTGGCCCCCTAAAAATGGAGTCACTACTTGCGGAATTCCGCAAGGTGTTTTGCTTCAAATTGGGCAGGTGACAATCCACCTAAACGGGTCTTCGGACGACGACGATTGTAATGCACTTCGATGTATTCAAACACGTCAAGTTTGGCTAACGAACGCGAAACATAGGTTTGCTCAGGCAGCCATTCGACCTTATAACGTGCATTCCAAGATTCCATCATGGCATTGTCATAACAATCCCCCTTACGGCTCATGCTTTGTAGCGCATGGTGAGTTGCAAGCAGATTGACATATGCCCGTGCCGCAAATTGAACCCCACGATCGGTATGCACGATCAAACCGGGAGCTGGCTTCCGCTGCTCAAATGCCATCCTCAGTGCATCTAACACCAAGTCTTCGGACATATCGGCGCGGGCAGCCCACCCTACTATCCGACCTGAAAACACATCTAACACAGCACATACATACAACCATCCTTCCATCGTTTGCACATAAGTGATATCACTCAACCACTTTTGGTTCATGCCGGTAGCACTAAAGTCGCGGTTTAGCCGATTCGGTGCAATTGGATAACTATGCAGACTGTTCGTCGTTCTCACTGTCCGTCGCTTTGCTTTAACCCCCCAGCCTTGCTCGCGCATGATGCGTTGCACCCGCTTTCGATTGATTTGATGTCCTGCATTCCTTAATTTTTGCCACACTTGGCGATACCCATAGCTATCTCGACTGCTGCTTCTTAATCTCAGCATTTCTTGTTTGATCTCGTAATCCGCATCGCCTTGTGGCCTTTGGCTTTGTTTAATCCATGCATAATACCCGCTTTCGCTTATTTCTAACAATCTTGCCATCACTTTTACCTCGAATTCTTTGGCATGTTCACGCATAAAGCGATATTTTTGTTCATGACTTGCGCTTTCTATCGCCCCAATACTTGGATGGCTTTTTTTAAAATGTCACGCTCCATTGTCACGATGCGCAATTGCTCACGCAAGGTGCGGATTTCCTCTTCTCGCCCTCCTGTTCGGCCAGCAGCGATTCCATTATTACCCACAGTGGGGGGCGGCACAGCGGTTGTGCTCCCTTTTGCTTGTGCACGCCATTCATACAACGCGCTTTGAGCAACCCCAAGATTATGGGCGGTTTCAGCCACCGTTTTGCCACTTTCGTAGCTTAATTTCACTGCTTGGTCTTTAAATTCTTGACTGTAATTGGATCGGTTTTTCATCTCTTTTTCCATTATCTCCGACTCCATTTTTAGGGGGTCACTTCAGTCGGCGCAAAACGGAGCAAAACTGTTCCCACCGTTTTAACCAAAGCCGAAGTCAACGTTGTTCTATCCCGGGTATTAACAAGCGTGTTGGTTGCCATACCTTTCGCCACTCATTCGCCACACTACGCAGTATATCAAACGGCTACGGTTTTTGTTCTTGTCGCAAGCTATACAATCCGCTCAATAAGGTCAGCAACGCCCCAACCCATGTTAACAACGTTGGCACCTCTCGCCAAATGATGAAGCCCCACATCACATTAATTGGCAGGGTGATATATTCAAATGGGGCCACCACTGAGGCCAATGCCGAGCTATAGGCCCGTGCAATGAAATACATGCCGCTGGCCCAAACCAGCCCTAACCCAGACATCACAATCAAATCGAATATGCTTGGGATGCTCCACGCCCGAAAGAGAAAAGCAAGGCTCGAATGGGTATCGGGCGTTGTGCCAATAATGGTTGCAAGCGGGGCCAAAATGAAAGCAGCAACCAGATAAACCAGTGAGCTATAGTAAGCCATCGTGGCACTGCTATCCACTGTGCGTAGTTGGCGCGTCACCATCACCGAAAGCGCGTAAAACAAGGTAGAAAGCAGAATAAAAATAGACCCCATATTAAAACTAGCAGACCCGGGTCTAACAATTAACAAAACACCGAAAAAACCAATGATCAATGCGAGCCAGCGCTGTGTGTTCACCTTCTCGCCTAACCATATCACCGATAGAAATGTAATCATCATGGGACCAGAAAAACGGATGGAGGCAATTTCGGCTAAAGGCAAGGCCGCCAAGCCCATAAAGTGCGTGGTATAGGAAAGAAAAAGAAAGATGCCGCGCACATATTCGAGTTTGTGATGTTTTGTGGTTGGCAAACCACGTTGCCCTTCAAAATAAAAAAAGAGCAATGTGCAAGGCATTGCAATTATGCTACGAAAAATAACAATTTCTAAGATCGGATAATCGCCGCCGATCCACTTGACTGCAATATCTTGCAGCGAAAAAATAAGCATAGCCAATGCTAAAAAGCTGACCCCGCGAAGGTTTTTTGTTGTTTGCATAAAATCAGCCAATCCGCCTACCCCCCGATCTCGCTCATAATGCGATTCATCGGGATAACCCCATCGGCAAGATCATGACCCCAAGGCTTGCGCCAAATGGCAGCGCGAATCATCTCGGCCAAGTCGTCGTTGCTGGCCCCGCGCCGCAATGGGGTCTTGAGGTCAATTTCGCCATCTTTGAGCAAACACAGCCGCAGCGTGCCATCGGCAGTCAACCGCACCCGATTGCACGAGGCGCAAAATGGGGCGCTGATCGGGCTAATAAAGCCAACTTGCCCCAAGGCCGGGCTGCCATCTGCCCGCGTCAATTGATACATACGCGCCTCGCCATCCAATTTGCCATCATTCGCTTCGCGCAGTGGGCCAAGCACCGCCTCAATATTCTGCATCATCTCGCGGGTGGTGACAATTGCGGCTTGCTGAAATTCGGCCACATCGGCAAATGGCATCACTTCGATAAAGCGAAATTGCCAAGGCCGGTCAATTGTCAGCCGCGCCAAATCCACCACATCTGTTTCATTAAAACCGCGAATGACGACGGCATTCAACTTAATCGGCAACAGGCCCACCGCTTCGGCAGCGGCAATGCCATTCCACACATCTTCGACATTGCCCCAGCGCGTAATGCGTTTGAATTTGGCGGGGTCGAGCGAGTCAATGCTGACATTCACGCGATCCATGCCTGCCGCCTTGAGCGGTTGCGCCAGTTTGCCCAATTTCAGCCCATTCGTCGTCATGGCGATCTCACGGGTGTTGGGCAGCGCCTTGATGGCGCGGGTGATCTCAACCAAGCCCGGGTGCACCGTCGGCTCGCCGCCGGTCAGACGATATTTATTGAATCCCAACGTATCGGCCACCTGTAGCACCCGAATAAATTCGTCGGTTGACAGCATTTCTTCGTTCGGGCGAAAAACAATTTGCTCGGGCATGCAATAAACACACCGCAAATTGCATTTATCGGTCAACGACACCCGCAAATAATGAATATGGCGGCCAAACGCATCAAGGGTTTTTACGGTCATATTAATCTTCCAACGCTAATGCAATTTTGGCAAAGTTGGCAAAGTTGCAGGTTGCAGGTTGCAAGTGGCAAAGTTGCAGGTTGCAAAGTGGCAACTCTAAAACTTGCAACCTGCAACTCTGCAACCTGCAACCTGCCACCTGCCACTTTGCAACCTGCAACCTGCAACTCTGCAACCCCGCTACTCCAAAACCTTCTTCAAAATCGGCCCAGCCACCTCAAACGGCACAATCACTTGCTGATACACGCGCCCAGCGTTAATCATGTCAATGACGACGAGCAAACGCGAGCCACGCGGCAAACGCGGCAGCCACAAGGTCGGCGCGGGGCGGCGCTCAATTGTGCCCACCAATGACACTTGGCGAAAAATTTAGCCCGCCTCATTTGCCACCATCACATCCCTGCCTCTTATAC
>JAHBAL020000023.1 GCA_018500105.2 Anaerolineae bacterium | reverse complement strand
GCCCCCCCCCCCCCGTACCTTTGTCCTGCGCCCAACGCAGAAAATTCATCAGGGCTGCGTCTTTGCGCACCTCGGCTTCGATGCCGTCCAAAAACAGCGTTGCCCACTCATCGGCATCGCTCAACATGCTGGCCGTCATCAGCATCACCTCCCGCCAGCGCGGGTCGGTGATGTGGCTCAACGTCAACACCTGGCTGAGGTTGGGTCGGGTCGGCGCGTTTTTGAGGTAGAGCGCAGCAAAATATTCGTGCAGGGTCAGGTGCGAAAATGAATAAATACCATGCGCCCGCTCGGTCAGCAACCCATGTTGGGCCTCAATCGCCTTGATGATCTCGATGCCATCGGGCAAAGTGGGGTTGCCTAGCCGCTTAAAAAACGCCACTGTGCGCTCGGCCAAAACGGCTTGCGGCATCAGCAATTCGCCACGCGCAAAGCTATCGTGCGCCAAATAGGCCAGCAGCTCGCGTTTGCGCTCCAACGACAAATCTTCATACACCTTGTCTCGTTTAATGCTGCGGGTGGCATCCCAGCGTTTGAGCAGCACCTCGAGAGCCTCGCTATAAATTTCGTGCCGCCGCGTCGGGAAGTCCAATGTGCCTTCAAAGTTCAAACACAGCAGCGTCAGCAACAGCGGTGTGGTCGCCAGTTTTTGTAAGCGCTCATTTTCAGGCTTGTAGAAAGCGGCTTCAAACTTGGCTAGTTTCGGGGCATCGTGGCTAAACCACTTGCCGATAAAGGTCTTGACCTGTTCGGGCGTAAAATCGGCCAGCTCGACATAGCGAAAAGGGTCATCCGCGCCAAAGGCAAATTCGGGCGCTGCCGCAATCCGGCACGTCACCACGTATTGCGCTTGGTCATATTGCCGAACAAAATCGCGCACTTGGCGTGTAATGTCGGCCCGTTTGCCACCCTCGGCGTTCACCTCGTCCAACCCGTCCAGCAACACCAGCGCGTCGCCACTTTTTAGCAGGGCTTCGATAAAGGTTGCCGCATCTGGAAAATCGCAAATGGCAAACTGCTGGGCGATATAGTCCAACAGGCGGATATTTTGGTCGGACCAATCCTTGAGCGAGACAAAAATCGGCACCCGTTTTAGTTTGCCCGCCACCGCTTCGGTCACCAAATATTTCAGAAAGGTGGTCTTGCCTGCGCCCGGTTTGCCCAACACAAACAAGCGTTGCTTGCCGTCAGCCTGCACCAATTCCAATCCGTTTGTGCGTTTTTTATTGCGCTCCAGCCATTCATCCCCATCCACCCGCAACTGATCTAGCTGATAGCGGCGCAAATGGCTGAGCTGGTCTAAAATATACACATCGCTAAAAATACCGTGCAGGGGCACGGGGTCGGGTTTGCCCAACAAACGGGTGTAGACATGCCACTCGCCCAGCTTTTGGCGATAGGCTTGGGCGGCGGCGTTCATGGCGCTGGCTTGCTGGCGGTCTTTTGCCTTGCGCCCCACCCATTGGGTGAATACGTCGCCCGATTTTTTCACCAGTTCGCTGCCATATTTGTCCCACAGCCATGCGGCGGTGGCCGTGCCAATCGGGGTGAGGGTGTTGGGGTCTAGCATTGTGTTTATATTTTAGGCGATTACGACAAATTAAATGACAATGCAGGGCGGTTTACTTTCAAGCCAAGTTTGTGAAAATCGCACTCGAATGGCGATCAATCGCCATTCTACATAACAACGCCCGTTACACGGGCTAACTTTACAGCCCACGCAGTGGGCGTTGTTATATAGCGCGGGAATTGATCCCCGTGTGGGCTTCATCCCGCCACCACCGCCAAATAATTGTCTGGCGAAACCACCTGACATTGCGCACCGGCATAGACTTGCATAAACGCGGCAGGCGGGGTGTAACGCGCGGGCGGGCGCCACTTGCATTCAAAGCCGGTTAATTGTCCATCGCGTTCTTCCACGCAATCAATTTCATTGCCGCTGCCGCTGCGCCAATAATACAGTGCGCCCGTGCTTTGGGTATAGCGCAACCACTTCAGCCGCTCCGCAACCACATAGTTCTCCCACAATGCCCCGATATCGTTGCGCAACGTCAGCGCGTTCAAATTGTTAATCAACACATTGCGCACACCCAGATCCCAAAAATAAATTTTGTCGAACTTGCTCACTTCCTTGCGCAAATTACGGCTATAGCCGCCCAAACGAAACAATACAAAAGACTGCTCCAACAGATCAATATAGTGCGCAACTGTATTTTTACTCATCTCAAGCTGTGTGCCGATCTCGGTCAATGACACCTCTTGCCCGATCTGAAACGCTAGCAAGCGCAACAAGCGACGCAATTTGTCGGCATTGCGAATGCCGCTCATCTCCAAAATATCTTTATACAACTGCGCCGCCGCCAAATTTTCGAGATACTCGGCGCGTTGCTCGTTCCCTATCATCGTCACCACACTCGGATAACTGCCATAAACCAGTCGAGATGTCAAATCTTGCTGCATCTCAAATGGGGTTTTGGTTTGCGCCAATTCGAGTGCGCTAATCGGGTATAAGGTGTAATTCCACGCCCGCCCCGCCAATGATTCGCGGGTTTTGCTTGCCAGATCCAGTGACGATGAGCCAGTCACAATAATCCGCAACCCCGGAATATGGTCAATCATCAACTTGAGGTTGATGCCGATTTCAGGCACACGCTGCGCTTCGTCTAAAAACAAAACATCATAGCCTTGCACTAGCCCTTGTAATTGGGCCAAATCGCGACTAGACAAGGCATCAGAGACCAATGACACATCGGCATTAATCCGCAAAATGCGTAATGGCAGTTGGCTCAATATCTGTTGAATGAGTGTGGTTTTGCCCACCTGCCGCGCCCCATACACAATGATGGCACGTGTGTCGTGGTTAAGTTTGTCTATTAATTTAGCCTCAAGTGCGCGTTTGATCATTTCCGTCATTATACTGACGGAAATCACGCAGTTTCCGTCAGCACGGGTGATGTTTTCGGCTTGGCAAAACTACTCCCAAGGGTTGAGAATACTTACGGCGACGTTCTCAAAATCACTGATGTTCCGCGTAACCAACACCATTTTGTGGTGTTTCGCTGTCGCCGCAATGAATGAGTCTAGTATGTCCATCGGCTTGCCCAGTGCTTTCAACGGTGCGACCATTTGCCCCCATGTGATCAATATCTCTCGATCTAACGGTAGAATCCGATCGGCGAATTGCGCCATCAAATCGTCGTTTAGCCACACTTCAAGCTCGGTTCGCCGGTTGGATGCTGGCTTCAAGCTGATGCCTCGTTGAATTTCGCCCAATGTCACGACACTCAAATAGACCTGATCTGCCTCGATCGAATTAAGCCACCCCATCAGCTTCTTCTCAGGACGCGGCTTCACAAACTCAGATACAACGCATGTATCAAGCAAATAGTTGAGTGTCATAGGTCGAGGTCGCGGATCTTAGCTTGTCTATCTCGATCGAGCACCAGTTCGCTGTTGCGTAACGGCGACGACGCAAAAAAATCTCCAAGTCGCGCTTTTGGCGCTGTAAGCTTTTTGTAGCCGGCAATGGGCATCACCACAACGACTTCTCGCCCGTGTCGCGTAATCATCTGAGGTCCTTCGGATAGCACACGATCAATCAGTTCAGAGAGTTTGTTTTTTGCTTCTTGAAGCTGCCATGTTTGCATAGAACACCTCCTTGAATATAGCTAGACTGGCTAAATTTTAGCATGAGCCGCAGGCAATCGTGCGATTTCCATTCGTTAATGCTGTTCAAAAGTCGCCTCGTCATTCCCGCGAACGCGGGAATCTATAACCAGACAGTTACAAATCGAGTGGGTTGCGCCATTTTTTGCGGGCCTCGTTATGGATCTCCGCGTTCGCGGAGATGACGTATTAAGCGCAATGCTGACTTTTGAACAGCCTTAGTCAATAGACAAGTCGCCGACATGTCTCTATGTCAACAAATTCACCACCAAATTACGTTGTGCGTCAATATGGCAATTGCCGAGCGCCCCGACGATGACGGTAGACTCGCGCTCTTCGACGATGGCGGGGCCGCTGAAGTGCGCACCCACCGCAAGGCGATAGCGATCATAAATCGGCGTATCCACATAGCCTTTGGCTTCGGGCGACCATGCCCTGCGTGCGCCTTTACGCGCAAACTCGGCTGAGCCAGTCGCCACGTCGCCCGCGCCCGTGCGCAAGCGCAACGCTGGCGACGGCCCGCTGCTCACCACCCGCCAGTTAATGATCTCAATCGGCACTGGCGGGCCAAAACGCCCATACAATTGGCGATAGGTTTGCTCAAATTCGGCCTGAATCGCCTCGGCATCGGTAGCGCCGAGGCTGTGGCCGGGCAAATTCACCCGCACCTCGTGCCCTTGCCCGACATAGCGCATATCGGCTTGGCGGCGATGCGCTATGTCGGCGGGGGCAATGCCCGACTCACTCAGCACGGCTTCGCCTTCGGCCTCCATCTCGGCCAACACACTGTTGGCCTTGCCCCAATCCAGCCCGCTCAATTTGCTCGGCCACGAACGCACAAAATCGAAGGCCAACGGCGCGGTTAAAAAGCCGACGGTGCTCATCACGCCCGCACCAAAGGGCGCAATGAGCATGGGCGAGCCGAGCGCCAGCGCCACCCGATAGGCATGAACCGGCCCCGCGCCGCCAAAGGCAAAGAGCGGAAAACGATGCGGGTCTTTGCCGCGCTCCAGCGTATGCACACGGGCGGCGTTTGCCATGCTCTCGTTCGCCACCTGATGAATGCCCCATGCGGCTTCTTCGATGCTCAGGCCGAGTGGTTTGGCAATGTGGGTGTCAATGGCCGCCCGCGCCGCCGCCAAATCCAGCTTCATTTTGCCGCCCAAAAAGAAATTGGCATCCAAGTAACCCAGCACCAAATCGGCATCGGTGACGGTGGGCTGTGTGCCACCGCGCCCATAACACACCGGCCCCGGGTCTGCGCCCGCCGAGTCGGGGCCAACCTTGAGCAGGCCGAGCGAATCCACCCGCGCCAGCGAGCCGCCGCCCGTGCCGATCTCGATCATTTCGATGACCGGAATTTTGACCGGTAAACCAGAACCTTTCTTGAAGCGATAGACGCGATCTACCTCGAAGTCGTGGGCAATGAGGGGTTCGCCGTCGGCGATGACACACAATTTTGCCGTTGTGCCGCCCATGTCGAACGAAAGTAGATCGGGCCGCCCACACAAGCGCCCGCTGTGGGCCGCCGCCAGCGCTCCCGCCGCCGGGCCAGATTCGAGCAAGCGCACTGGAAACTTAATCGCGGTTTCGACGGTGGCGATGCCGCCACTCGACAACATCATGAAAAAATTGCCGCCAAAGCCAATGCGTTTGAGCCGTGCTTGTAATTCGCGCAAATAGCGTTCGACGCGCCCCTGCACATACACATTGGCGATGGTGGTCGAGGTGCGTTCAAATTCGCGGATTTCGGGGATGACTTCGGATGACAACGACACGCGCAGGTTTGGCGCGACACGCTGAATGGCGGCGCGGGCGGCTTGCTCATCGGCAGGGTTGGTAAAGCTGTGCAAAAACGAAATGGCGACTGCGTGAATGCCCTTGGCCTCCAATTCACGCGCCAACCGCTCGACCAATGCCACATCCAGCGGCTGGGCGCTGCTGCCATCGGCGAGGGTGCGCTGTGGCACATCGAAACGCAAATAACGCGGAACCAGCGGCTTGGGGTGTTCGAGCATCAGGTCATACAATTCGTAGCGCTGTTCGCGCCCGATCTCGACCACATCACGAAAACCAGCCGTCGTGAACAAGGCCGTCGCCGCGCCTTTGCGCTCGATAATGGCATTGGTGACCAAGGTCGTGCCATGCACCAAGGTGTTGACTTGGTTGGGCTGCAAGCTGGCTTGCGTTAAGATTTCGCGCAGGCCGGTCTCGACCGCCAGCGATGGGTCGCTGGGCGTGGTCAGCGTTTTGCCGATGGTGAATGCGCCGCTGGCGTCGTCATACACGATCAAATCGGTAAATGTGCCGCCAATGTCCACCCCAACGCGATGGCTTGCGTCGGGCATTTTGGGAATAGAAGTGAGAGTTGACAAGAGAACAGGATAGGTAACGAGTAACGAGTAACGAGTAACGAGTAACAAGTAACGAGTAACAAGTAACGAGTAACAAGTAACGAGTAACACGTTGATTTTACTCCTGTATTCAGTTGTTGCTATAAAGAGCCAAGAACCAAGAACCAAGACACAAGACTTTCAAGCGCAAGGCTTTCATTTCTTGGCTCTTGGTTCTTGGCTCTTGGTTCTTGGCTCTTGATATACAATCCCACATTATGACAGTGCTTCCCGACATGGTGGGCTATGTGGTGCGTGATATGGCAGCCACGCTCAAATTTTATCGTTTGCTGGGGTTGACCTTGCCGCCCGAACTCGACCGCGAAGCCTTTGCCGAATGCATTACACCAAACGGTTATCGCCTGAGTTGGAACCATATTGATATGGTGAAATCGTTTGATCCGGCCTTCGAGATGCCGACCGGCAGCCGCGTCTCGGTGGCGTTCAAATGCGCCAGCCCTGCCGAGGTGGATGCGGTGCACGCCACACTCATCGCCGCCGGTTATGCCAGCCACAAAGCGCCTTGGGATGCCTTTTGGGGCCAGCGCTATGCCCAAGTGTGCGACCCCGACGGCAATATCGTTGACTTATTTGCCTATTTAGCATGAAACTGAGCCAACTTGAATTTGCTAATTTAGTGCGCAATATTTTTGATGCTTGCGCCCGCCGAGACTATGCGTGGGCCATCCAACATTTTTCTGAGGATGTGAACTACGCTGACCCGACGCGCTATATCATGCGCAACCGCGCCGAATTGTTGCAGTTCTATGAAAACGATGGCGGTTTTGAGCAACGCACAGTTTGGCACAACGTGGTTTTCGACGAACAACGCCAAATCGGGGCGGTAGAATGGACATATGACGGCACACACCGTTATCATGGCGCGTCGTGGGTCAAACTCGTCAATGGCAAAATCACCCATTGGCGCGAATATCAATATGTTGATCAACGCGAGTGGGCGGATTTTTGGGGCAATGCCGCCTCAGAATCACAATTATCATGAGCAACTTCAAAACCGTTTTTTCGACAACGGCCCTGATTTTGAACGCAAATACAACGTGAAAGCGAAAGTGGTGGCGTTGGCACAGGCCAAGCCCTCAAACTTGGCGAAGATGGCAACGCCGATGTGGTGCTGGTTCACGCCCGCGCCCAAGAAGACGAGGCTCATCTCCCGATAAGTTCAAAACTCAAAGTGTCATCCCGAAACCCTTCAACAGGCTCAGGGTAAACTGTGAGGGATCCCCATTGCCTAAATCAATCTAAGCGTCACACTGGTTTGACAAAACTTGGGCTGGTC
>JAHBAL020000071.1 GCA_018500105.2 Anaerolineae bacterium | reverse complement strand
GGTGGCACATTGGCTGCCACAAAGCCGAAGTCAATCGCCAAGTTGCCGTTTTTGCCGTCGCCGTCAATCTCAATATCTGGCTCGGTGTTGGGCCGCAGCTCGATAATTGGGCTGCGCACCGGTGTGCCGGGGCCGCCCTGTTGGCTGCCGTTGCTGTTTTCGTTAATTCCGTCTTCGCTGTTGTTAAAGTTGGCGCTGGCTTTGGGGTAGGCCACAGGCGGGATGCGAATATACAGGAAATAGCGCCCTTGCTGGATGTGATCAAACCCATAAAAGCCACGCGGGTTGGTTACGCTGGTGGCGATGGGGGGCTGGGTGATTGGGTCCGCGCCTTCGGCATATAGTTCGACTGCTACGCCCGAAATGCCAAATACGCTCGTGTCCATTTCGCTGACATCGCGCACGCCATTGTTGTTGGCATCGTGCCAAACCATGTCGCCCAGCGCCAACAATTGGTAAAGACCGATATCAACCGTTAGGTTGGTTTGCGGCGCAGGCTCGGCGGGGTCGCCGGGCGCGAGGTCGGTCTCGGTGCTCGGCTCGCTATTGCCCGGCCCAAGTGTAATGCCCAACGTGCGCACATAGTTAATGTTGTTGATGTAAACCGTGCTGACGCCGTTGCTGTCGGTGTCGCTGGTGTTCCCATCCACATCGCCGCCATTCACAATGCTGGGCAAAAAATTGTCAGGTATTTCGACTTCGATAATGTAATCGCCAGCGTCGAGGTTGTCGAATCGGTAATAGCCCGATTCATCGGTGAACATGCTGGTGAGAACAGGGCCAGAGATCGTGTTGCCACTTGCCGCATACAAATTGACGCGCACGCTATCCATACCCGGCTCGTTGGCTTGGCGCACGCCGTCATTGTTGATGTCACGCCATACGCGATTGCCGAGGCTGTAAATGCCTGCCCCCACTTTGTTGGCGGCAACGGGTGCTGGCGCTTTTGGCGCAGCGAGTTGTGCCACCGTTTCTTGCGATGTTATTCGCTCCGGTGGCCCGTTTTCGGCGAGCGAACGCAAGGGAAAATTGGCGCTCGCTGCCATCAACATTGCTGCAAAGATTCGCAGCCCTTTAAATTTTTGATGTTCAATACTCATACACAATCGGTTACTCCTATCAACACAATTCGTCGGCATCATATATACAGAGATAATTTCAGTGATAGATACCCGGTAGATTGTGTGCAACACGTGGTGTTTGTCTTGGGACTAAGGTTGTAGTATGGGCAAAATCGAAGCAATTTTTACGCGCATTCGTGGTGCAAACCTTGTCGCAATGCAAAGCTACCCATAAGGTTGCGCTCAGCATCCTTCATCAGCCTCAAGACAAAACACAAAAAATTGATAAGGTTAGCGGGTGTTGCATTACTTGCAGCGTTATACCAGCCGCATGCTCAAGATGGACTTTAATTGCATATATTTTGCGCGTCATTCCGACGAGGAACGAGGAGGAATCTTTGCATAAACTTAATCATCGTGCTGATTTTCCGCAAAGACCCCTCGCTGCGCGTCGGGGTGACGTGGCAATTTATGCAACGTAATTTATTCCAACTTGATTAAGCGATTGGTATTACATTTCTACTGAAATCTTATGGCTTCAATTTCTTATTCATCTCCTGTTTCGGCCACAAAAACGGCGGCAACGACCGCGTGGCAATGGGTAGACAACACCCGCGTGATCGCCGCTTTTGCCGTTGTCATGCTGCATGTCACGGCGGGGTTGGTCGAAAATGCACTACTTGGTGGCAGCGCTTGGTGGATGGGCAATGTGCTCGATGCGATGGTGCGCTGGTGTGTGCCGGTGTTTGTCATGATCAGCGGCTTTTTGCTGCTCAACACCAAGAAAAACCAAGCCCCCGAAAGCCTAGCGATGTTTTATCAAAAACGTGCCAGCCGCATTTTGTTGCCGTTGCTGTTCTGGTCGCTGTTTTATTTGGCTTGGACGGCATTGCGCTGGCAGGTGTTGGGCCAGCCGATGCGCGTCGGGGCGCTTTTTGAGCAGTGGGCCAAAGGCATGCCGTATTACCACATGTGGTATTTGCACATGATTTTGGGGTTGTATTTGTTCGCGCCTTTCATCAAACGCCTGCTTAGCGTTCTAAGCACACACGAGCAAATCTTTTTGTGCGTTATTTTGTTCGCGCTCTCAGCCCTGACGACACTCATTCGCTATGCGTTCGATTTACCCAATTCGTTGTTCTTCTTGTGGTTTCTCTATTATTTAGGCTATTTCATTGCCGGGCATTTGTTGGGGCGTTTGCCGGTCAAGGTGAGCAATCTGGTTTTGTGGGCGGTGCTGATTTTTACCATCGTCGAAGTTGCGGTGGGGTGTTACTATGTGGCGACGTTGCAAAATTTGGCCTTGGGCTTCTATTTTTACGATTACACCAGCATTGCCGTCATCCCTATGTCGCTGGCGATTTTTGTGTTGTTGCAGCGAATGCGTCTGCCAGCCAACTTAGCCGCGTGGATGCCGCGCCTCGCGGCAGTCTCAATGGGCATTTACTTGCTGCACCCCGCGATTTTAGATGTGCTTAGTTTCGTTGGGCTGAGATGGGACATCTTGCCTGCCCTCATTTCCGTGCCGCTCATTTCGCTCATTGCCTTCATCGTCGCTGCCATCGCCGCGTTTGTCATGAGCAAGATCCCCGTTGTGCGGAATTTGATTTAACGCCATGAGCCATGAGCTGTGAGCCGTGAGCGATGGCAGTTCGCGCAGGGATCAATCGCCGCGCTACATAACAACGCCCGTCACACGGGCTAACCCGTTCCATCATTTTAGGACTTACGCGCATTAAAAATATTTCACCACAAAGAACACAAAGATCACAAAGAAAAGAAAGGTTTACCAATGCCAATCTTCGAGTTCTTTGTGCG
>JAHBAL020000468.1 GCA_018500105.2 Anaerolineae bacterium | reverse complement strand
TCGGCAGCGTCAGATGTGTATAAGAGACAGCAGTTGCTGTCGCGGTGGCGGTGGGCGTGTTGGTCGGGCCGCCGGGTGTTACGGTTGGGGTGGCGGTGCTGGTCGGGGTGCGGGTTGCAGTCGGGGTAGCAGTGGCGGTGGGTGTGTTGGTTGGGCCGCCGGGTGTCACTGTTGCGGTGGCGGTGTTGGTGGGCGTGCGCGTTGCGGTTGCAGTTGGGGTGCGGGTGGCGGTCGCGGTCGCGGTTGGGGTTGGGGTGGCGGTTGGGGCAATGGCTGCACTTGTCACTGTCAAGCACATACTGTCGAAATAATTGTAACCAACGCTGTCCACTTTCCATGTCCAAATCTGAACATAGACGGCCCCTGCCGGTGTGATGGCGGATAAATAGGCATCGACAAACGTATCGCCATTGACGATATTGGAAAAACTATCATTGCCGACCTGTTCAAATGACATATCCATGAACTTCAGCCCATAGGTTCCGATTTGTGAGCCATCGCCTAGCCGCGAGCGAGCCTTAAAGTGATAGGTTAATTGTGAGGTGGTGATCGGCACGGTGACAATTTGGGCAAACCCGCCTGCGTTCGATCCAATCACGCCATAGCCGTTGAGGGTGAAACTATTGCCCCAATCTACCCAGCCATTGCCCAGTGGCAAAGCAAAATCACCATTGACCAGCAAATTGTCGGGGCAGGTGCTAGGCGGCACAGGCGGCGGAGCGGGGGCGGCGGCTTTCATCAGGCACAGGCTGTCGAGCGTAAATGTGCCATAGCCGTTGTCATTTTCGGCAAAAATGATGACCTTGGTCGTGCCGGGAGGGGCCAACACGCTAAACTCTGATTCGCCGTAGACATGCTTTTTGACGACTGCGGTGAAATTGCCATTTGGCATGGTTGTGCCGGTGTTGTCAATAAATCGAATGCCATATTCGACCTTATAGAGGTCATTGGTAATTTTGGCAAAGCCGCTCAGGGTATAGGTGTAGCCTGCGGTGGCGTCAACCACTTGTTGCACGCCTGTGTATCCGGCGCCGAGCGTCACCGCTTTTGTGCCGCTGTGAGCGTCAGTCGTAATATTCACATTTGGGCCATGCGGCCCCCAACCCGTTAGCCCTGATTCAAACCCCGGATTAACAATCAAGTTGTTGCTACAAGTGATGAGGTCGGTGCTGGCGGATGTAATGCCGAGCGTGCTTAGTTCGCGCACGCCGCCTGTGAGAGTGGTGGTAAGCACTGCGCCTGCGCACATTGCGCGGATAAACCGGTATTTGGCGTTCATATTTCCCTTTTGTGAATTTTGCTGAGTGTTTGCGACTGTGATATTGCTAGGTGATAATCTTTCAAACTATCATGCTTGCAATTGGTCTCCATGATAGTTTTCGGGGCAGGTTTTACCTTCCTACTTTCGCATGAGTGCGGGTGACGCTTAGGAATGAAGGGAATTACAGACAGATCAGAACAAAATTTGGCTTTGATCAGAGATTGTTGTAAGGTGATTTTGGATATCTAAGTCGGATTGTCGGGGCGCGGCATGCTGCGCCCCGACAATCTGGCTTATTACGAATGCGATAGCATCAAGTCAAGTGGCGCTAAAATTCAACCTTATAGAAATGGAAATCGTATGGCAATCGTAACAATTAATCACCTCTCCGAGCACATCGGGCAAATCGTCACCTTGCAGGGCTGGGTGTATCATCGCACTGGCAAAGGCAAACTCAATTTCATTCAACTACGCGACGGCACAGGCATTTGTCAATGCGTGGTGTTTAAGGGCAATGTGGATGAGGCGAGCTTTGATGCCGCAAGCAAAATCACGCAAGAATCGTCGCTGGCGGTGACGGGCATGGTCAAGGCCGACCCGCGTGCGCCGGGGGTGCCGGGCGGTTTCGAGCTTGACGTTCAGGCATTACAAGTGATTCAACGCGCCGCCGAATACCCCATTTCGCCCAAGGAACACGGGGCCGAATTTTTGCTCGATCATCGCCATCTGTGGATTCGCTCGTCGCGGCAATGGGCGATGCTGCGGGTGCGGGCAACCGTGATGCGGGCCATTCGCGCATGGCTGGACGGGCAAGGCTTTGTCGAGATGAGCACACCCATCCTCACGCCATCGGCAGCCGAAGGCACGAGCAACTTGTTTGAGGTCAATTATTTTGACGAAAAGGCGTATTTGGCCCAAACCGGCCAACTTTATAACGAGGCCAATATTTTCTCATTTAGCAAAGTGTATTGCTTTGGCCCCACTTTTCGCGCCGAAAAAAGCAAGACGCGCCGTCACCTGACCGAATTTTGGATGGTGGAGCCTGAAATTGCGTTTTGCGACCTTGAGCAATTGCTCGAAATCGAAGAGCAATTTATTGCCTATATCGTCAAAACCGTGCTGGCCGAGAACGCCAACGAGCTAAAAGTGTTGGGCCGCGACACCCGCAAGCTCGAAAAGATGATTCCGCCCTTCCCTCGCATCAGCTACGACGATGCGGTGCTAAAGCTGAAGGAAATTCAGGCCAAACTCAAGGCCGGCGAAACCATCATCAATGCTGACGGGCAGCCCTTGCAGGGGATTGACGATCCGGCGCTGCTCGACATCACGTGGGGCATGGATTTTGGCTCGCCGCACGAGACCGCATTGACCCAACTGTATGACAAGCCGCTGTTTGTCAAAGGCTTCCCCACCGCCATCAAAGCGTTTTATATGGAGCCATATCCAGAGCGCCCAGAGGTGTGCATGAGCGCCGACTTGCTTGCGCCCGAAGGCTACGGCGAGATCATCGGCGGCAGCCAACGCATTTACGATGCCGACGTGTTGATCAAGCGGATTCATGAACACGAATTGCCGATTGAAAATTATGACTGGTATATTGATGTGCGGAAATACGGCAGTGTGCCGCACAGTGGTTTCGGGCTGGGCGTTGAGCGCACCGTCGCATGGATTTGCGGCTCTGAGCACATCCGCGAGGCCGCGCCATTCCCGCGTATGTTGAATCGGATGAGGCCGTAAATGCAGACAGGCATCTACCTCCATATCCCCTTTTGCCGTTCGCGCTGTAGCTACTGCGATTTCAACACCTATGTGGGGATGGAGGATTTGTATACGGCCTACACGAACGCGCTCGAACGCGAGATTCGGCAGGCGCTGCAAACGGGGCTAATCGAGGCCGAAGATCGGCGTGCCGCCACCATTTTTATGGGTGGTGGCACGCCGTCGCTGTTATCGCCCGCGCAGTTGGGCAAATTGCTCACCGCCTGCCGCGACAACACCCATTTGCCCGACGATGCCGAAGTTACAGTCGAATGTAACCCCGGCACGGTCACCCGCGATTATTTGCGCGAGTTGCGCGAGGTGGGCGTTAATCGCTTGAGTTTTGGCGCTCAAAGTGCCGACCCCGCCGAGCTAAAGCTGCTGGGGCGCGAGCATAGCTGGGCGCAGGTGGCGGCGGCAATTGAGGCCGCCCGCGCTGCCGGCTTCGACAATCTCAATTTTGATCTGATTTTCGGGTTGCCGCATCAAACGTTGGCCTCGTGGCAACGCACCTTGGCGGCAGCACAGACGCTGGCTCCCGATCATATTTCGCTGTATGCGCTCACCATCGAGCAAGGCACACCCATGCACGACTGGACGCGGCGCGGCGAAGTGCCATTCCCCGACCCCGACGCTGCCGCCGATATGTATGACGCTGCCGAGGAAACGCTGGGGGCGCTGGGTTATGAGCATTATGAGATTTCAAATTGGTGCAAGCCGGGCCGTGAGTGTGCGCACAATCTCATTTATTGGCGCAACGAGCCATATTATGGACTGGGCGCGGGGGCACATTCGTCGTCAATTGGGCGACGTTGGTGGAAAGTGCGCCGCCCGGCGGATTATATTGCGCGGGCCATGCGGGCCAGCGGGGCCGAGCTTGGCGCGGCGTTGGAGATGGGCGGCGAAGACATCGCCCTCGCTACTTCACGCGGCGAGACGGTGATGTTGGGGTTGCGGTTGCTGCAAGAAGGCATTGAGCAAGCGCGATTTGCGCAGCGTTATGGCGCACCCATCGCCCATTTCTTCGCCGACGCGCTTGCCGAGGCCGAAGGCAAGGGCCTCATCGCCATTGACCCCACCCGCATTCGCCTCACCCAACGCGGTCGGTTTCTCAGCAATCAGGTTATGAAGTTGTTTTTTTAGGGCAGGGTTGCAAAGTGGCAAGTTGCAGGGTTGCAGAGTTGCAAGTTGCAAGTGCTAATACCAACTTCTGAGTCAAAATGGAATAAACCAAGCACATAAATTGTCACGTCACCCCGAAGCGCAGCGAGGGGTCTTTGCCGAAAATCGGCACGATGATTAAATTTCCGCAAAGATTCCTTCTCGTAGTTTACCCTGAGCTTGTCGAAGGGTCGGAATAACCCGCAAAATATATGCGATTAAAATCCACTTTGATCGTGCGGTTGGTATATAGCATTCGCCCCCAAGCGTAAATCGCTCAATGGGTGACGGCGAATGCCGACGGCATTCGCCTATCCGATGCGCGAGCCAAATAACGCTACAGCAAGGTGGGGCAAGGCATTTGCTGGCTTTAACGGGTTGACGATGTG
>JAHBAL020000280.1 GCA_018500105.2 Anaerolineae bacterium | reverse complement strand
AGATGTGTATAAGAGACAGGTCTATGACAAAGGCGCGGTAAATGGGCAAGATCATGTTAAACAGCCCAGCTCGCACAATCACAACGGCGGCGACGAGGCCAAATTGGTAATTGAAGCCGATAAACGATAAACAGGCAGCAGAAAATAATGCGCCCAACACCACCACCCAACGCCGCCCCAATAACCGCACCGCCGCTGGGCCAAGCAACGTTGCCAGCCCATCCGACAAATTGATAAAGCCGAGGGTTGCGCCCAAAATGGTATCAGTGACGCCAAAGCGCGTTTTTAGGAAAACATTGAGGAATGGGAAGATGAGTGAGCCAGCAAAATACACCATTGCCCAAGGAATGACGAGCTTGAAGATGGGCGACTGTAGTTTGAGCAATACACGCGGGTCGAGATAGCGCAGGGTTGAGGGCTTGGCGCTGGTTTGAGGCGTGGCGGTGGTTGCGTGATGATCGGCTGCGACATTAACACGATGGTCAATGAGTGACAGCGGCAACAGGCCAATTAGCCGGATGCCGATGGACAGCAGCAGCACCGCCTGATACGACGCTGGCGAGCCGAGTTGTAGCGCCAAGGTTTGGTTGACTAGAGCCGCGACAAAGCCAGAGGCGAGACTGCCCACAAACACGCCAATCAGCGTCAATCCTTCGTTGACGCTGAATAAGGTAGTGCGTTCGCGCTGGCCTGAAATCTCGGCCAACATCGGCACCACTGCCATGCCATACATGACATCGCCCAAACCAGCCAAAAATTGAAAAGACACCAAGGCTTCGCGGGTGGGCACGAGCAGTGAAATGAGCCAACTTGCCACGCTGATGCTTGCGCCGATGAGCATGGTTCGTTGTCTGCCGAGGCGATCGAGCAAAATCATGGCGGGCACGGTAAATACCGCGCCGCCGATGAGAGTGACAGACGAAACGAAGCCTAAAAATACCGCATCGAAGCCAATTGCCAGCAAATAGAGATTGAGAAAAACGCGTGTGATGGCGATGCCGATGGCGAAAATGAAACGTGCTAGGGTAAATAACCAAGCGTTGCGGCTAAACAGGCGAATATGATCGAGGTAAATTTGCACGGGGGGCGATTATGACATGGCTTCGCCGCTGAGGGTTGTGCCGCACACGCTGACGACCGAGGTGTAATGCGGGTCTGCCGGGCACATGGCGTAATCGTGGGTTTGACCGTGTTGCGTTGATGAATTGTCCGCCAACAGCTTCATGGCGAGGTAAATGGGCGTGGTTCCACACACATTGTTTTTGTTTTGGTGGCGGGCAATGTCTGCATAAAACCCTTCGGCGTTGCCGCTGTGAATGTGGGCGAGTAGGGCCTCATCTTCGGCTCGCAATGCGGCTTTGTCGGCATAATTAAGCGCCTCGCCGTCGAAGGCAGGCCCGACATGCGACAAATCGCCCGATGCAATCACGATAGCCCGTCGGCCTTGGGTGAGCGTGCGCAGGGCGCTGAGAAAATTATGCACAAAGGCGCGGCTGGCGGGGCTGACATCGGCATCGTAGCGGCCCAGCGCGCCAACCAGAATTGGCACGACCTCGCATGGTTGGCCTTGGCGCATGTGATGCAGCCACACCAGCGGTAGTTCGAGCGAATGTTCGTGGGCATGACGATGCTCCCCGCGAAAAGCCGCCCATTCACCGATAGACTCGGCCAAGCCGTTGACAGTAGGCAAATGCGTCGGCAAAATGCCATACGGCGTGGCGTAATGCTGTTTGGTGAGTGTGAATGGGTCGGCACTGCGGTGGTCTGTGCCGAGAATAACGACGAGGTCGGCGGATTGGGCCAGTGGCGCGGCGGCCTGCCATGCGTTGGCATACACTTTCCCTCCACGCGCATAGTCTATGTGCGGGCTGATGATGCCGGTCAGCTTCGGCGTGGCTTTGGCGGCGGGCTGCGTTTGCGCCAAATATTGGTTGAGGGCGCGTTTGAGCGCCGCTGGGTGCGTCGGGTAAACGCCTCCGGCGCACAGGGGTTGGCGAATCATAAATATTCTGAATATAATCTACCTTGCGTCACATAAAAATAATTCGTAAAAATCTTTTTGCGTATTAGCATCTTGAATAGCTATACGTTGACAAACCATACGATTGCTATATTTGTTAATAAATTCATAAACAGTATTTTTAATGAATATATCTGCATACTGAATTAGTAATACACGATTTCCTTGAAATAGTTCTTTGAAAACTCGCTCATTTATCAAATCTCGCTGTGCCCCCTGCGCATTATGCATTTCTACAAATGGATTAAAACGGTTTAAATATTTTATTCTATCCTGCGGTGCAGCAAGGGCTTGTATTTGATTGTGTGTCCCCCAATTACTAGAGATAATTCTATCTGGGTTAATTTTTTGTGCGGTTTCAGCCAATTGGTAAATTGCAGGGTTCCATACCAATTTAAAACTATTGTTATCTTGAAAAGCTGCGTGATATTGAGATACCCCATGCCAATTACCGCTAATCTGGCAAGCAAATAAACTCAAGATTATTATGAAACCTATTGTTTTAAGCAGTTTTGCCCTTGGTGAAGATTTTATTAAAAAATCAAAGAATGTTTTTAATAACCAACCAGCACCTACTATGACAAAAAAATGAAATGGATATAGGATTAAAAAGTGATTTTGACCACCGATTGAGGCTTCAGTTATTGAAATCTGAAATAGAATCAACAAGGATGCGGTTATGATCATTAATATGAACTTGATAGTTTTTTTTTGTTCAGTGATATCTTTTCGGAAACCCTTGAATGGTATAATCAATAAAAAACCTAAAATTATAACAGATAAACTCAAAAAAAACATATATCTAACGGTTTCATTTGACATCCCGCCATTGATCGTAAATCCATATAAATTAGTGGCATCTATAGCCCATATATAGGATGTTATCGTCCCAACAATAATCTGGTGGTTTAACTCCCTCATTTTAAAAATCGGGAGAACAAAAACAAATCCAAAAACAAAACCAAAGATTATAGCGAGTACAGCAAAAAAAATGAATAGCTTTAGATGCGGTTTAGCTAAAGTTATAAAACGATCATAATATACTAACATGGTTGCTGGGATAATAGCCAAAACATACCAAACGAAATTTAATTTGTCATATATGCCAAAAAGGCAAAATGTTATAAATAATAGAAAGCTTTTTTTTGATAAATCTTGTGTGAATTTTAAAAGATATAGCAGGGATGCTGATTTTAAGAATATCATCATCGAAACTGGTCCATAATCCAATTTTGAGTTGAACATAAGTAGTGGGTCAGTTGCAATGAGTGCAGTTAAACCTAATGCCCACCAATGATTTAAGACCTGCTTCATAATTGCATAGTTTATTAAGATTGAAGCAGCAGAAAGGATAATCATTGGTAAGCGAATTGTTGTGACAGATACTCCAAATATTGTAAAAATAGGAAGATAAAAATAGCTTTTTAAGGCGCCTATATATCGCATGACTAATACAGGCATTCCGAAAATACGTTTGTAAATAAATTCTAACTCTTCGCCAGGGCCAAGTAGTGCAGCATTAATAAACAGCGTCTCATCATATTCTAAACCCGGCAAATGTAATTTCCAAGCTGAATTGTAAATAAAAATTGCAATTAGAAAAATAATAATAAATCGATGTATGTTATTTTGAAATATAGAAATATACGGTGAAAATTTGTTTTTTTTAATCATTTTTTTGTGATTTATTGTAGAAAATATATAATTCATCTCGAGATAACAGAAAATATAATTTGGCAATAACTGATTTGCGGGCAATTGCTGTTGAGTGGCTGCGATGTGTCGTTATTGAGCCATTGCACTTGGATAGTGGTGAGTGGCTGGGCAGGCAATTTGATGCGCTCGCGGAATTGGTCGCCGCTGGCCCATTGAGTCGTGGCAAATTTGCCGTAGCCGGGGATGGCATCTAGAAGCGCAACTTTTTCGCCATTGGCGGTGATGCCGTCAATTTTGATGCGATAGTTGCCCGCAGGTTGGCGCAGTGCACGCCAGTCGAGTTCGAGCATCGGCTCGCCCTGCATCCGCAATTTCAGGCTGTCGGCATCGTCGGCGTAGGTCAGGCGGGCGGGGTCAATGGGAAGGCGGCCTTGGGCGAGGCTAACGCCGAATAATTCGATGCTGTCAGTTGCCCCCAATAATCCGGTCTCGGCAAATTTTAGTGCCAGCGGAATTTGTGGCACATAGCTATACGTGAGCCGGTCGGCGACGAAGCTGGGCTTGCTGTAGGCTTGGCGCATCACCACAATCGGCGTCATGAGGCTGACTAGGCAGATTGACCCGATGACGACTAACAAGGCTGGGCGGCGAATGCGATTGGGCAAGGAATCGAGGCCGACGACGATGAGCAACATGAGGGCGCTCCATGCGGGCAAAAAGTAGCGGGCTTGGAACGACTGCCAAAAGTCGTTGTAGAGCAATGATGGCATGAAGGCGACAAAACACACCCAAAAGAAGGCATTGCCCAGCAGCCAAATATTGCGCATTGAGTGACCGCGCCGTTTGGCGATCAGTAAACCAGCAACCGGCAGCAAGACGCTGACCCGTGCGATTTGATACCACGTGGTTGGCATAAAAAGCGAGACCGAGCCGAAAATGCCAAAAATGAAATCGGGCACATAGCGCAGCAAGTTGGGGTGTAGCAATTTGGTGCTGATGAGGGTAGGTAGGCTGCTTAGTAGAGAGGGGCTATTATTCACCCCTCCGCCGAAAATGGCATCTCGAATGCCCGTGACACGTAAATAGAGCAGCGGGGCATAATCGCCATACGGGAAGAAATAAATGACTAAACCCAATATGACTAGCCCAACTGTGATGAAGGCGGCGAGTTTTTGGTGGCGACGGCAAGTTTGGATAAATGCCAAAATTGCCAAGGGAAGGGCAAACCCAATCAGTGCGATGCCGCTATTTTTGCTGAGCATGCCCGCAAGGATGGCTAGCCCAATGGCGACCCAAGTCGGGCTATGGCGCTGAAGTCGCCCATCTCGGTAGCTTGCCACCAGCCGCGAAATCAGCCAAAGCATGACCGATCCAGCCAGCGCCACGCCGATGTCGTTGGTGACCACGCTGCCGATGAAGGTGGATAGCGGCCAAAAGGCATGCAGCAAAGCCGCCGTCAGCGCAATCGCTGGGCGTTGGGGAAATAAATTTCGCCCGATTAACCATGTGCAGACAATTGCGAGCGTGCCGAGTGTAATCGAGACCAATCGCCCCATAAATACGGCGGCGGCTGTGCCCTGATACGGGAAAGTATTAGCGGCTGGATCATACAAGTAAATGCGTCGCCACGCGCCGCCGGGGTTTAATTCTGGTTCTACGGCATCGGTGTTTTGGATGGGTAACATGGCAATACCTGCCAAGACATAGTAAAGCGAAAATTGCGGAATATAGGTGTAATGTTTGCTTTGTGAACTGTTTGGGTAACTTTTATTGAGCGAAATAGATCTTGCGATGGAATAATGATAAGGTGCGTCGTATGACTCCCACCAAGGGATGGTGGTGGCATAAACCAAGCTGAGGGCGATGTGTGCCGTGAGAATGCACGCCATCGCCCAATGTTGACGACGTTTCAAGATAAAGCGAAGAGGCGCACGAAGCCTAGTAAGGCCCACCAGAAGACTGTGTGCCCACAGGCGCGACGCCAGACTTAAATTGCTTGGTTACGTTCATGGCGGCTACTTGCAGCAACCGCGAATCGCCCAAAATGGTGATGAACTGGATGCCTTTTTTCACCATCGCCAAGCCGTAGCCGACATCGGCGCAGTGCATCCCGACAAAAATACCATGTTTGCGGGCGGTATTGACGATATACTCGACCGTCTCGACGATTTTTGGCTCGGTCGGGTCGGCCTTGGGCGCAAAACCGTAGCTTTGGCTAAGGTCGGCGGGGCCGATGTAAATGGCATCTAAGCCGGGCGTGGTCAAGATCGCTTCGAGGTTTTCGACCGCCTCTTGGGTCTCGATCATCGCCATTGTGATGCAAGATTGATTGGCTTTCGAGGCGTAGTCGTCGCCATAAATCATGCTGGCCCGCAGCGGGCCAAAACTGCGATAACCGAGCGGCGGGTAACGACATGCGCCGACAAAGGCTTCGCATTGGGCACGTGTGTTGACCATTGGGCAAATGATGCCAAGACAGCCTGCATCGAGCAGCTTCATGATGATACCCGGCTCGTTCCAAGGCACACGCGCCATCGCTGGCACGTGTTTGGTCTCGATGGCTTGCAACATTTCGAGGGCGCGTTGATAGTCAACCGGTCCGTGCTGCATGTCAATGGTGATGCTGTCCCAGCCCGAATTTGCGAAAACTTCGGTGGCAAAACCAGTGGGAATTTGCGCCCAACCATTGATGATTGCGCCGCCATTTTTAAAGGTAGTTAATATTTTATTTTCTCGCATGGCCTAAGTGTATACCCTTTTTTCAAAATTAGCGCATGAGTTGCATAAATTCGTCAAACAAGTATTGCGAATCATGCGGGCCGGGGGCCGATTCGGGGTGATATTGCACACTAAAGGCGCGTTGGCCTCGCGCCCGCAAGCCCTCGACACAGCCGTCGTTCAAATTGACATGGGTGACCTCGACACCGGTGGGCAGGCTGTCGGCGCTGACGGCGAAGCCGTGATTGTGACTAGAGATTTCGACCATGCCGTTATCGCTGAATTTGACCGGCTGGTTGCCGCCGCGATGCCCAAATTTTAGTTTGTAGGTGCTGCCGCCGAGCGCCAAACCCAACAATTGATGCCCCAAACAAATGCCAAAAATGGGGGTTTTGCCGAGCAGTTGCTTCAGGTTGTCAATGGCATACGTGACGGCGGCTGGATCGCCGGGGCCATTCGACAAAAACACGCCGTCGGGCTTGAGCGCCAACACCTCGGCGGCGGGCATGTCGGCAGGCACAACCGTTACTTTGCAGCCATGCGAGGCCAACAAGCGCAAAATGTTGCGTTTGATGCCGTAGTCGTAGGCCACAATATGCTTGTTGATCGGGCTGTTGGCTTCGCCGGGCATGGCCCATGCGTTTTCCACTGGCTGTGTCCAATGATATGGCTCGGCGCAAGTGACGTTTTTTACCAGGTC
Source organism: Anaerolineae bacterium (assembly GCA_018500105.2). Classification (GTDB taxonomy): domain Bacteria; phylum Chloroflexota; class Anaerolineae; order J036; family Brachytrichaceae; genus AQU-03. The sequence goes on along the minus strand of JAHBAL020000280.1, from coordinate 20,152 downwards.
GAGTCCGTTCATGTTAGGCGCGTTTTTCGCCATTTGCACCAAACGCTCGGCGTCGGTATTGACACTGGAGATGGCGGCATTTTGCGCCCCGTAGGTGCGAATGTGTCGCACCAAGGCGCGGGTGTCTACATCGCTGATCGAGACGATGTTACGCAATTTGAGATATTCGTCGAGTGAGACGTTGGCGCGGTAATTGGAAACAGTGGGGCTGGCTGCCCGCACCACAAACCCCGCTGCCCATGCGCGGTCAGATTCGTCGTCGTCGAGATTTGCGCCATAATTGCCGATGTGGGGCTGGCTCATGACCACAATTTGCCCGCAATACGAGGGGTCGGTCAAAATTTCTTGGTAGCCGGTGATGCTGGTATTGAACACGACTTCGCCCGTCGTTTCGCCAATTTTCCCAAATGCCTCGCCGGGCCACACTGTGCCGTCTGCTAATGCCAATAACGCTTTCATAAAATTTAAAATGTAAAATTTAAAATGTAAAATTGAGTTTTAGGCTAAAAGAAACCCGATTATTGATTAACAATTTTCAATTTTACATTTTCAATTCTAAATTTTCTTCTCTCCTCTGCCTCTGAAAATAATTCGGATGGGTGTGCCGAAAAAGCCGAATTCGGCGCGAATGCGATTTTCGATATAGCGCCGATAGCTAAAATGCGCCAATTTTGTGTCGTTGCAATGGAATACGAACGTGGGCGGGTTGATGCCTACTTGCGAGCCAAAAAACACCTTGAGCCGTCTGCCGCCAACGGAGGGTGGGGCATGTTTGACATGGGCTTCACGCAGAATGCGATTGAGATCGGCGGTCGAGATGCGCATGGTGCGGGCTTCATTCACCCGCAAGGCTGCCGGAAAGATTTGGTCACAGCGGAAACCGGTTTTGGCTGAAATGAACATGACCGGCGCAAACGACATAAAATTAAAGCGTGAGCGGGCTTCGCCCAACACTTTATACATCTTTTCGGTCAACATGCCAAAGCCTTCGACTTCGCGCTCGGCACGAGCGACTTTTTCTTTGCTCTCGATCAAATCCCATTTGTTGACCAACACGATCACGCCTTTGTTGGCTTCGAGAATATACCCGGCGATGTGCTCATCTTGCACCGTAATGCCATTATCGGCATCCACCAACAACAGCACTACATGCGCCCGTTCGATGGCTTTGAACGCCCGCAATACGCTGAATTTTTCGACGCCGGGTTCAATTGAGCCACGCTTGCGGATGCCGGCTGTATCAATCAAGGTGATTTTATTGACGCCTGATCCGGTGAGTTGCGTTTTGTTGGCGGCTGTGTCTTCAGTCTCCTCAAATTCCCCGTCCTCATCCTCAAAATCAGTTTCATCATAGTCATCCAGATCGTCATCGGCAAAATCTTGCTCAAATTCGCCATCGTCATCGTCATAATCGTCATCTGCGTTCGGCTTTTCCACGCTGCCGATTGTGCCGATGTCAGTCGGATTCATATTGCCGATGGCGTGCGCGTTTTCGATAAACTCGATGATGGTGTCAATTGCGTCGCGGGTTGTGCCTGCGACTGGGCTGACAATAACACGTGGCTCGCCAATCAGTTGGTTAAATAATGACGACTTGCCAACATTGGGGCGGCCCAAGATGGCGATTTTGAGCGAATCGTCTTCGCTTTCGTCAATCGGCTGCTGGTTGGGCAGTGACCGCACCACCTCGTCGAGCAAATCTGCCACGCCATCGCCTTGCATGCCACTCACGGCAAACACTTCGCCCAAGCCAAGGCCATAAAACTCAACGGCATCTTGCCGCACGCGGGTGGCTTCGGATTTGCTGGCAGCCACAATAATGGGCGGCACGCTTTGCTTAGACTTTTGGCGTTGCCCGATCAGGCGGCGCAAAATATCGGCAACGGCTTCGTCAATGGCCGTCAATCCGGCTTGACCGTCTACCGTAAATACAATGACATCGGCTTCGCTGATGGCAACTTCGGCTTGTTGGCGTATTTCAACGACGAAATCTGCCGAGGCTTCGGCAATGACAGTCGCGGATTTATCGCGCAGGGCTTCTAACGGCTCGATGCCACCGGTGTCAACTAAGGTAAATTCTGCCCCGTTCCAGTCACATTTTGCATAAACACGGTCACGGGTGGTGCCGGGGCGATTGTCCACAACGGACATATTTTCACCGACGATGCGGTTGAACAACGTGCTTTTGCCGACGTTGGGGCGGCCCACAAGGGCTACAAATGGGGTGGACATAAAAGGCGGCTGATTATACCGACCAATTCTAAACGGGAAATAAGCGCGGCAAGATATGCGGCGCAAACTTTTCGGCTTGGGCGCGATTGAGGCTGTTGCTTTTGACGATATCGGCAAATAAGCGCCCACTTGGGCGCAAAATGCGTTGTTGGGTGGCTGGGTCAAGCTCATATAACCCAAATTTCATGCGCCAACCCTCCGACCACTCAAAATTATCGGTTAGTGACCAGTGGTAATAGCCCATAATGTCGTAGCAAAATTGAATGCCGAGCCAGATCGGCTTAAGATGCTGCATCAAAAAAGCCGGGCGCTGGTCATCATCGGCATCGGGCAGGCCATTTTCGGCAATGTAAATGGGAATTTCGAGCCGTCCCAGCCGTTGCAGCAATTTCCACAGGCCGTCGGGGTAAATTTCGCCATAGTTGAAATCGCTGATTTCAGTTTGCAATGGATTTCGATAGCCAAAAATTTCAGCTTCGCGCAACATTGCGGGTTCGATCACGCGACCAAATAAGGTGGCGCGGCTGCTGATATCGAACATGGTGAATTGGCGGGTGTAATAATTTAGCCCAATCCAATCGAGGGTGCCGCGCAGCCCGCGTGCGCTTTGGCTTGTGCCCTGTCGCAAGGCCAACGACCATTGACCTTTGGTCAGCGCCGTAATCACACTTTGGTTAAACACTTGGTCTTGAAAATTCGCCACCAGTGCATCGAGCGGGTTGTTGGGGCGCAATGGGCTGAAATAGCGCATGTGGTGGGCCAGCCCAACCCGCGCCAACACTTGGCGCTCGTGCAGCACTTGATAGGCGGCGGCGTGTGCCATGAGCATATGCCTCAGCACAGCTAGTGAGCGTGGCATTGCACCTTGAATGCCGGGCGGGTGTGCGCCAGCCACATACGCCAGCACTGCGTAAACGTTCGGTTCGTTGATGGTGCACCACAAATCGCACAAATCGCCCAGTGTATCAACAACCACCCTGACATAACGGGCAAACCAAGCAATGACCGCTTCGTTCTCCCAGCCACCTTGCTCTGCTAGCCAAATGGGGTTGGTGAAATGATGCAACGTCACCATCGGCTCGATACCACGATGACGCAGCCCCAACAGCATGGCGCGATATCGGTCGAGTGCGGCGCTGTCGAATTGGCCTTGCGTCGGCTCGATACGGCTCCATTCGAGCGACAGACGGTGCGCATTCAGCCCTAACTCTAACATCCGGTCGAAATCACCTTCGCAATTGCGCCACCAGTCACACGCACGACCTGCTACGTCACCATTCACAATCCGCCCGTCTTGCTGCTCCCACAACGCCCATTGGTTATTGGTGTTGTGACCCTCAACTTGATGTGCCGATGTGGCTGTGCCCCATTTAAAGCCCTTTGGAAAAAAATGTGTTGTGACTGGCATGGTTTGGGAATTACGAATTACGAATTACGAATTACGAATTGGATAGGACTTACGCGAAAGCTTGATTTTCACTACAAAGCACACAAAGAACTCGAAGATTTATATTGGTAAACCCTTCTTTTCTTTGTGAACTTTGTGCTCTTTGTGGTGAAATGTTTTTAATGCGCGTAAGCCCTATGGAAATTATGAATTATGAATTACGAGTTATGAGTTGCGAATCATGATTGATGTCTTAACAATTCGTAATTCGTAATTCGTAATTCGTAATTCCTGAAGGCTTGAGTATACTCAACACTTGAATTATGATGCTTTCTCAAGAAATTTTTAGCTTTTTTGCTGCTTCGTTACAGTCATTTCCGTTTATGATTCTGGCGATCTTGTCTTATTTGGGCATGCGGCGCGAATGGGCGCGTATTTTGGCGTGGATATGGTTAGCGTTGCTTGTGCTTAGTATTGCCGTCAGCGTGATCGGCATGGGCTTTGTTGGGCTGATGCGCCCGCAAGTGCTGGCTAATCCCAATATGGCAAACCCCGGCAATTTATTGCAGTCTGGCTGGCAATTACGCGCATTGGTCATACTGTTTGGCACAGGCACAGCTATTTTGTTGGGCATTTTATGTCTTTTCCCCGTCGTTCGCGTCTGGGTAAGTCGTTTCATCCCGATTGCCCCCCAATCGTCGGTGCATACCAATGCGCTGGTCACGGTTGTGACCTTGACCGTGTTATTTGCAGTGCCGTTGTTGGCGCTTGGGCAGCCGCCATTATTACAAATGGCCTCGGCGATGCCCGCCTCGACCTTTGACCGTGTTGATCAAGGGGCCAGCTTGCGCGGCACACTCTACACCCTTATTTGGACCGTGCCATGCACGATCTTTTCGGTCGGTTGGCTGATCGAGCGAAATTGGCAGCAGGCGCTACAGCGCTTAGGCTTTGTCAAGCCAACCTTGCGGCAAATTGCCATCGGCATTGGGGCAGCGGTTGTAATGGTGATTGCTGTGCGGGTATTATCGGTTGGGATTGAGGCGCTGTGGGGCGCGATGGGTTGGCAAAAAACCAACGCCGAAGTGTTTAGCAAACTCATTGCCTTTGCACTTACGCCAATCGGAGCCTTGGTGGTGGCGGTTACGGCTGGGTTGGGCGAAGAACTGGCAGTGCGTGGCGTGTTGCAACCCAAACTTGGTTTGCTGTTGTCGAACTTGTTTTTTACCAGTCTACACGCCGTTCAATACAATTTTGATGCGCTCTTGGTTGTGTTTGTCATCGGCATGGCAATGGGCGTGCTACGCCGCCGAACCAACACCAGCACCAGCGCGATTGCGCATGGCGTGTATGATCTCATTCTCTTACTGCTGGCTGGTTTAGGCGTTGACCGCACTTAATCGCCATTCTTGGCGGTCAATACCACCCAATAATTGCCATATTTGCTGTTAGCAGAATACGCATAGCCAACGCCATATTCATCTTGGGCGGCCCAGCCTGCGGTTAGCCCCAAAATTTGTGGGCGGTGTTTGGCCGAATTGAGATAGCCTTGAAACGCGGCATCTGCGATTGAGAAATCGGGGCCAGCCGCCAGCGCTTCTACATTATTGGCATCTTTGTTGGTCAAATAATAAGAAGGTAGCGGGTAACCGGCTTGGCGCAAAAAGTGATTCATGCCAAAACCATCAATATCAACGTGCCCGTAATATTGGCGTTGAATCATATCCTTGGCCTTGCGCATGGCTTGTTCCATCAGAATCGGATTACAAGTCAGTTCTTTTCGAGCTTGCGGCGGTTTGGTGATCAGCAATTTAATCATGGCTTGCTGCTGAGGGCTTTGCCCGGCGGTGGTGCATGGGTTTGCCGGTGTTCCACCGACCGTTGGTTGGGTTGGTTCGGGTGTTAGGGTTTCGGCAATTCGCGTGGGTGTGTTGGTTGGGCGGGAAGACGGTGTATTTGTCGGGCGCGGGGTTGCGCTGGTAGTTGACCCTTTGCCCCCACCAGTAAAAATTGCTCCTACAAACACTCTATTACTGTCACTCATTTCACTCGATTCGTTCTGTGCCTGAATGGTGGGCGATGCTAAGGCAAAAGTGGTCAAAGTGATGACACAAGCCAGAATTGTGCGCAGGCTTTGGGGGCTATCACAATTTGGGGATGTAACAGTTAGTTTAATCATGAGAAAAGTTTGACATTAACGATATGGACAGTATGCCAAATTTGTATCGTTTCGCCTGTCAGGTTTATTCTCATGGATGCACCAAAAACAATTAGATTTTACATAGAAAATCCTCGTCATTTAGACGCAAAAAAGACGAGTTTGCAAAGCAAAGCTAAGCAGATCCAAATTTAAGGCAAAGCAGTAATTTGACCTTGGGGGTTATAACTGAGGCGGGCGACACTGTTGCGTTGGCCCAAACTGCCGAGCCGTGCGCCATTGATCAACACATCAAACGCGCCAGCGTTGCCGGTTTCGATGCTGATGTTGTTTTTCGCGTTCCATGTCGGCGACGTGCCGACCGCAGGAATACCTTCATACACAATTGCGCCATCTGATTTCACCCGCACCCAAGCATGTTCACGCGGGTCTAAGCTCAGCCGCATGCCGCCTTGTGGCAAAGGGGGGATGACAACCGGTGTCGGTGAGCCGACCACAGCGGCGGTGGCGGGTCGGGTTGGCACGGGGTTATTGCCCACAATAATCGGCGTAGAGAGTACTACCGCTGTGGGTTGTGGCGGTTGTAAGATTCTTTGAACGGTTGCCCCAATATTTGCGTTTTGCAGCGCAGGCAAACCCCATATCACAAATGCTGACACAAGCAAGACTGCGCCAATAATGCCAGCCAGCCAGCGCCATAGCTGTGGCGGAATGTGAATTTGGGGCAATTTGGGCAGTGCCGATGTGTTCAAGGCAGGCGGGCGTTTGGCAGATGGGAAGCGTGGCACGGCAGCACTTTTGCCAAAGCTGCTGATCCCGTCGGTTAGCCCGCCGACATTTCGTGATTTTGGTGCATTTAATCGAAAGGAGGATGGCGAATTACTAAAATCGCGCCGTCCGTCAACGAGCATGCGCTTGGCTTGGTTCCCTTGTTCACCTAAGTTTGTGACACTAAGACCGGTTTCTGTGCGCGGCCATGCGGATAGCGCTTCCGCTTCGTCGGCTGGAACCGTAATCGTAAACCGCGACGACATTTTGCTGCGCGTCGGGGAGGGGGGCGGGGGGATAACTTCGGTGGCTTGTAAAAGCGGGATACCGACCTCTGCCTCAAAGTCGAGCAGGGCCTGATTTTGGTCTATGCCGAGGTAACGGGCGTAATTACGGATGTAACCACGCGCAGACAAGCCATCTGGCAATAATACATAATCACCAGATTCAATTGCTTCGATATAGCGGCGACGTATTTTTGTATCATACTCAGCTTGACTGAGTGAAACACCTAATGATTCACGCCCATCTCTTAGGCGTCGAGCCAAATCAGACATCTGCCTCATTCTAGCATGTTACTCCAAGTAACTTATCACAAGTTGCCATACGATTTTGGGCGGATATAGGCCAGCCGAGCTTAACCCGCATTGTGATAACGTTATCGCCGAATTGCGGTGATTTCGACCTGAAGCGTGGCGGGCAACACGCTTTGCGCTTGCAAACCGTCTGGCTTAACAATTTTCGGCTCTACCTGATGCACGCCTTCTTTCAAATTGCTTGCGTCTATGGTCACTTTTATATCATCTTCAATCAAATTATTTAGCCGCGCCACTGGGCCACTTAGCACAATATCAACGGTCGAAGGTGAAATAATGCCCTTAACGTTGGCTGGCAGGCCGATTAAACTGGGCTTGCGTTTGACCGTGCGCGACGATAATACGGGCGAGATTTTAATCCGCACCCGCACCGTTTGCTGCGTTTCGGTGACCAATGCCACACCGGCTGGCACATTTAACCCTACGCGCTCGTCCACGTCATTTTGTAAGTTGTTGATGACGACTTCTTGAGTTTCAATGAATCCTTTGGTTGCCTGGACTGTGTTGTTTGAGCCAAATACAGTCACGACCAGCGGGTCAACTGAGATATCTTGAATGGTGTAGCCCTCGGCGGGTTGACCGCGCCAACGCGGCACAATCGGCAGATCGCGGTAGTTGCGCAACTGCTCAATCCCTACTTTTGCCGCAATGCTTTCGGGCACAGCCTTCAGCCCGGGCACAATTTCGCCATTGGCATCGCGCAAAGAAACCCGAATGGCGGCGGCTTCGACTGTGGCACGTGCGCCTGCGACCGACATTTCGGCGATGGCGGTTTTGACCTTGTCGAGGGTTTGCTGTGTGCCGGTAATGGCAATTTCGCGTGGCTCGATGCTGGTTTGGTTGGCCTGAAAACCGGTGGCTGGCGAGCCAAACACACTGAGCACAACCGGTATTTTTATTTGCACCAATGGCTCTACTTTAATGGTGGCTGTTTGGGGCGAATATGAAATTAACTCGAATGGTTGCAAATTGACCGTTGGCTTGAGCGAAATGACATGTTGCCCAACGCCGAGTTGCTTGAAATCAATCTCGACCATACCCGGCAATTCGCGCTGAGCGGCAATTTGGCTGCGCGGGGTTCGCACACGCATCGTCACATTAGACGGAATATCGCCGGTTAACAAGGTGTTGCTTAGGGCGTCTTCATTTTTGCGAATCACCTTTGCCGACACGGTAAATTCGTCAATCGGGTCTTCTTGTAATGAAAACACCATCCACGTTACTGTGCCCAAAATAAGGGATAACGCGAGCAAACCCGCATTGTTTAAAACCCAACGCCACATATCGCTTTTATCCGATCTTTAAAGTTTTGCAATTTCTTCATCCAATTGCGACATTTTAGCTTCAACCCGACCGCGCAGGCGTTTTAATTCTTCAGAAAATTCGTCGGTTGCGTCAACCAACTCGTCGGCTGCTTTCATAATGGGCGTGCGTGGGTCGGCTGCTGGGGCAGGGCGGGGCGGCGTGGTTTGGGTTGGGGCGCTTGGCTGTGGAGAAACGTGTGGCGTTTGCGGTGCGGTGTTGGTGGATTGGGCTTGCACGGGCGGCGGCGCGTTGGTCAGCAAATCGCCATAGCCAACAAAAGCGCCATCTGCTGCCCGCAAAACGGGGCGAATGCCGGTTACGGCGCTGCGGTTAAGCGGGCCATAGATATGCGGGAACTGGGTGGGCAATTCGGCTGGAGGAGGGACACGGCGGCTGTCACCCAATTCATTGACGACAGATGCTGATAACGCCTTTGTGTTCTCATTTCCAGCCGGTTGGGGCACTGGCGTTGGATGCGCCGGTGCTTCCCATTTCACCAATGCGTTGACCTTGTTTTCATCAATTTCAAGCACCCAAAACTCACCTGCAATCGCCTTGTAAAAGGTATTGGCTACGCTCAATAAGCCCGATTGTGTGGCAGTGCAGTGAATAAATCCTTCTTTGGCGAGACTTTCGGGCACATAATGTTGCGTCGGCGGCAACTTTTCCCAATCACTTTTTAAGACAAGATGCAGAATCATCTTGCCTATTCTATACCCTTATATTAAATTGACATATAAAAATCACAGGCAAAATTAAAAAACCGCTCTATTGTTCCGTTTATCATTGGCACACTATAAACACACAGACACAGATTAAGCACGAGTTGCTACCCACATGTGCCGCTCGCACCCACACAGGGAATGTGCGAGCCGCAAATGAAGATCGCTGGGCGATCTCAGTCGAGCATGTGAGTAAAAAAGCCGGCTTATATATTGTTGCCGATGGCGTTGGGGGGCATATGGCGGGCGGTGTCGCCGCCGAGCTTGCAATTCGCACAATTTTAGATGCATTTGAGGCTGAAAATCTGGGCAGTGTGTCGGTAGATGATTTGGTCCGTAGCGTGCGCGGCTGGGTCGCATTCGCGCAAAACGCTGTTTTGACCGCCCAAAAGCAAAAAGCAGATTACGCCATTATGGGCACGACAGTGGTGATGGCGGTGTTATTTAATTCAAAACTGGTTGTTGCGAATGTTGGCGACTCGCGTTGTTATTTATTGCGCAACTCGGTTTTGCAACAATTGTCGGTTGACCACTCGTGGCTGGCTGAAAAATTGCGCACTGGCGAAATCAGCGAAAAGGACGCGAAAACCAACTTAAATCGCAACATTTTAGCGCGGGCGATCGGTTCCCCAGACAATGCCACCCCCGATATTAGTGTGTATGACTGGCAAGAAGGGGATCGGCTGTTGTTGTGCTCAGACGGTTTGTGGGCAATGTTGCAAGAGCAGCACATTGCCAATATGTTGTCTAAAGGCACGCCTGAACAGGCAGCCGAGAATTTATTAAATGCTTCTTTGGCGGCTGGCGGCGATGACAATATTACAGGGCTGGTGATTGGCGATGTGCTCAATTTGCCCACTCGTCAGCAAAAAGCGGCTTCGGTGAGCGAGGTCAAGCCCGATGGCGGGAATGTGACGATGGGTAATGGCGAAGTGGCTATAAAGCACAATATTCCTCGCCGATCGGCAACCCAGCGTTTAATTTATTTTGTTGGCGCATTTGTTTTGTTGTGTTTTAGCCTCAGTGTCGCCGTTTTGGGCGGCAATTGGTTGCGTAGTGGCGACGGCAATATCATCGAGCGCTTGTTTGGCAGCAATCCGTTTATTGCGCCAATTTTGGGCACGCCCAGCGACTCACAAAAGAACCCGACGGTGGTTGTCATACCGGGTGGTAATTGGGCGCAAATTTCACCTGTGCCCACCACGCCCGCGCCGCTGGTTTTGCCAACATTGACCCAAACGCCCGATAAACCCACCGCCACGATCACACCCGCATTGCCGATAAGCGGGACAATCCGGCCTGTGTTTAGTCTTGTGACGACGGTAACGCCTACTCAGAACTTGACGGGAACGAGCACACCGATTGTCGCCATTTTGGCAACCATCACGCCTTTGGGCGGCGGCACGCCGCGTCCGAGTGGGTCGGCGGCTTCAGTTGGGCCATTGCCCAGCATCACCCCGCGATCCGCTGCTGTTACCAGCACGGCGACGCCCGCCGCGCCCGCTTCGCCCGCAGACGCATTGTCAGGCGCACGTTTGTGCCAAGCCAGCACGGTTTTAGATGGCTCATGCTTCCGTGCGGCCACCTTTAGCCGCGAATTTAGTGTGCAAGATAATGAAATTTATTTGTATTGGCAAGTGCCATTGTCCAAAGGCACGAATTTGCGGGTGCAGTGGTTGAAAAGTGGGCGGCAACTTGGCGCGACCGATAGCTGCACCTTGGGGGATACGCCGTGCAAAAATTTTGATATTACGGCAAACTATGTGCGTTTACGCATTCGAGATGTGCAGGGCGACAAATTCGGCAGCTATGGCTACAAAGTGTTTATTGAAGAGCGTCTGGTGACCGAGGGCGAGTTTGTGATACGTTGATCGTGCTTGTGTGATAAAAGATGATCTACCTCATTGTTGTTTGGCTGCTGCTCATCGGAGTTGGCTATGTGATCGGGGCGGGCGTTTGCCGTCTGTGCGGGGCTGTCTTCTCTTCGCGTCTGGGCGATCAATTCATTTATCACACGTGGCTCGGTCTTTTGGTGCTGAGCATGGTTTTCTTGTTTGTGGTGTTGCTTGTGCCATTAACGCCTTGGGTCGGGGGGGCTGTCTGTGGCGGATTATTGTTGGCGGCATCACGTTTTGACAAATGGCGTGCTGGCTTGGTTCAGTTGTGGCGGGCGGTGCCAATTTGGATTTGGCTGGCGTTTCCCGTTTTGATCATCGGCGTGGCGGCGTTCAATGTCAAATATGTGATGTTGATTGATGCTGGCGGTTATCACATCCCTCTCATCAATTGGTTTTCGAGTTATGGCGCACCGCCGGGGCTTGGCTTGCTTCATCCGCGATACGGCTATACATCGTCATGGTTTGCCTTGTTTGCGCCGCTCAATCATGGCATTTTCGAAAATCGCATCATGAGTGTGCCGGGCGGGTTGGCGTTACTTTTATTGCTCACTCATCTCGGCATTGTTGGGCGGCGTATTTTGCAGAACGACGCTAAACCAAGCGATTTTTTTATTGCGATTTCGTCGCTTATTGTTTTGGCGTGTATTAATCTGAACAACATTAAATTTCAGGGCGGCTTTGTTCGCTCCACTTCACCCGATGTGCCTATTTTTGTGCTGATGCCATTGGTGGTTTGGGTGTTTTTGGTGATATCGGAGCAGAACCAAACGTGGCGAGGCGTGCATTACATCGCGTTGGTTTTACTGTGCGCGGCGCTCATCAACATTAAACTAAGCGCGGGCGCGGTGGTGGCGCTGGTGGGTTTAGCGCTGATGACGCAAAAAGCATTTGACTTGGCCTTGCTCATCAAACTTGCTTTGCTCGGCATCCTATTGGTTGTTCCTAGTTTAGCCTATGCAACCATTGTGACCGGCTGTCCGATTTACCCGTTGCCGCTGTGCCTTGATCTGCCTTGGTCGTTGGGCACAGCCCAAGCCAGTGCCGAAAGCGATATTATCCGCATTTGGGCGCGGTGGGGATGGTGGCATGGCCCCAGTGCCGATACACCCATTGCGCAGCAAATATCGCAATGGGCGCGAGGCGAGCCTTTGGCCGAGCAGTTTGTTTATGTGAATATTGCGTGTTTAATATTTTTGGCGGCATTATTGATCATTCAACGATATCAAGCCAGACCTGCCAAAACAACCAATACGCGCTCTTTAATCATTATTGGCGTCTATAGCTTAATCAGTATGGTTTTTTGGGCCTATAGCGCACCCACATTGCGATTTGGCCTCGGCACGTTGGTCATTTTGCCGGCCTTGGTTGGGGCGCAATGCTTGGCTAAGATCAAATTTGTGCGGGCGAACATGGCTTGGCTAAGCCCCCCTAATTTTGGCAATCTTGGCGTCAGCGCATTTTTTATCGTCGTTGGCTTGGTATTTCTTATGCAAGGCTTAAATGTGCAGCCCAATGGCCCCGATGCACTCATTCGCGCCGCGATGCAACGCGGTGATATTGCGCCAGAGGTCGCCCCCAATTGGCTTTTGCCGCCCAAAATTGCCAACGGCGTCATCGCCTATCGCCCGCAAATTCGGCAAACCTTGTTTTTGGCGCAAGGTTTGCATCGCTATGAAGTCAATGATGTGCGCTATAGCACGGCAATGCCGGATACGGAAGACGGGACCGCAATCAACCAATGTTGGGCGCTCGATTTAATGTGCACGGCTCGGCTGGGCAATGACCAAATTCGCTTGCGCGACGCCACACGCGGCATTCGCGCCGGATTTGTGCTTGCCAAACCATGAATAAATCCATCTAAATATGTAAACACTTTGCAATGCAACGATTGCTATAATCTTCTAATTGCATTTCGCTTAATTCTTCACGTAAAATGACCGGTGTTATTAAACGTCTATGATGTCTTCCATTGCAGTCCCCCAAAATAGCGTTTCGCTATCGCAACCCCGCACTAACATGGCCGCGAGTCGGTTTAGCCTATGGTGCGATCGCCTGATTGAAGTTGGCTGGTTGGCCGCACTTCTCGTCGCCCCGCTGTTGTTTAATATTTATTCCAGCCGTGTATTCGAGCCAGACAAAATTACGACCGTGCGCTCGATTGCGCTGGTGATGGCCGCAATTTGGCTGGTGAAATGGGTTGAGGAACGCCGCAATCGCAGCACCGACACGCCGCGTATTACTTGGCAAACCCCATTAATCTTGCCCACCATGATCATGGTGATCGTTTATATGATCAGCACGGCATTGTCGGTCGGGCCGCGCACCAGCTTGCTTGGCTCATATCAGCGTTTACAGGGCACCTATACCACGTTTTCATACATCATCATTTTTATGTTGATGATACAAACGATGCGCACCCGCACCCAATTTAACCGCGCCGTTAATTTGTGGATCATCAATTCGTTGCCTATTGCGATTTATGGCATGATTCAACGGGCGGGGCTTGACCCGCTGCCTTGGGGCGGCGATGTGGTTGAGCGTGTGGCTGGCAACATGGGCAACGCGATTTTCATCGCGGCCTATCTCATCATGACCTTCTTTCTGACCCTCGGCAAAATAGCCGAAGTGTTTGTATCTGTGCTGAAGAGTGAGGAATCGAATGTGGCTGACGTGGTGCGTGCAGCGGCTTATATCATTATCGCCATCATCAATGCCTTTGTGGTGCTGGTTTTGGCGGGCAGCCGTGGCCCACAATTGGGTTGGTTGGCGGGTGTGTTCTTCATGGCGGTGCTGCTCATGCAGCTATTGCGCAACCGCAAGACACGCTTAATTACAACAAGCGTGACCATTGGCGTTTCGACGTTGGGTTTGGTGATGCTGATTGCGCTGAACGTGAGCACGTCTAGCGTGTTTGAGGGGCTGCGCCAATTGCCAGTGCTTAACCGCCTTAGCACAGCTTTCGATACCACCGGTGGAACCAACTTGGTGCGGGTGCTGATTTGGGAAGGCAACGTTAATTTGATGCAACCCCATGTGCCGATTCAGTTCCCCGATGGCTCCGACGATGCGTTTAATCCAATTCGCCCGTTGGTTGGTTATGGGCCAGAGGGCATGTATGTGTCGTATAACCGTTTTTACCCACCGGCGCTTGCAAATATTGAAGCACGTAACGCTTCGCCTGACCGCAGCCACAATGAAACGTGGGACTCACTGGTCATCACGGGCATTTTTGGCTTTTTGGCCTACATGTTCTTGTTTGGCAGTTTTTTCTATTATGGCTTTAAGTGGATAGGCTTGATTACCTCGGCTTTAGAGCGAAGCCTCTTTCCAATCATGTGGGTTGGCGGCGCAGCAATTGGCGGTCTTATGGCCGGCTCATCCAGCTTAGCCATGATCGGCGTTGGGATTGGTGGCGGTGCGGTGGCTGGTTTAACCCTCTTTGTGGTTGTTAGCGCCCTAATTAATTCATATGGCAAAACTGAAGGGATGTTGCATTCGCAATTGTCGCTCACCGATCAAGTGCTTGTCATTGGCATTATTGCCGCCGCCGTTGCACACTATATCGAGATTCACCTTGGTATTGCCATCGTTTCAACCCGAACACACTTTTGGGGGTTTGCGGCCTTGATGGTATTGCTCGGTATGGGCTATATTCAAGGCACACGCTCGGCTGAGATCGCCAGCGCCGACCCCGTTCCGCAGGATGTCGCCACCGATCCCGAACCAACCACAGCAAACGCGACTGGCAGTCGCCGACGTCGTGCCCAACAGTCCAAAAATGAGGCGGCTAAGCCCATTTCCGTAAGGGCATCTGGCGCATCTCTGCCAACTTGGTTTTATACCGTTGCCGTCAGTGGTTTGTTCCTTGGTCTGATTTTGGGCATCATGGCGTTCGACTTCATGAACAATCCCGATCGTCTGACCACGCCGGGCACGGTCTTCTTAAATGCGTTGACCCAAGTAAAAGGTCAAGCTCGTTATGGCATTCTTTTCATGTTTTTGCTAACGTGGGTGATTGGCACGGTGATTTTGATCGCCGATGGTTACCGCGATGCTTCAATTCGCGTGAATGAGAGTGAAGCGGGCAAGCAACTTTTGACAGCGGGCGTGTTGTGCATGTCAATTGCGTTGATGGTGTGGGTGGCGTTTGGCACATTTATCGCGGGGCGTTTGGTCGCCTTCATCACTTCGCGCCAATCCTCGGTAGATGACATTCTGAATATTGCAGAGCAACTTTCATTCTTTCCGGCCTATGTTTATTTGCTGGTTTTTGTGGTGATGGGTTTTGCCGCATCATTACTTGTGCGTGGCGAAGAATTAATTCGACCGCGATTGAGTATTTCAGCTTCTGGGTTGGCAGCGGGTTTGGCCGCAGTGCTTGTTTTCTTGCCGATTTCAACCAGCAATTTGCAAACCATTCGCGCCGATATTATTTATAAACAAGCCAGCCCTTGGGATGGGCAGGGCGGCGGCTTTGTTGGAGGCACACAAACTATTCAAGGTTGGGACTTGGGAATTGAGCACCATCGTCGTGCCATTCAATTGGCCCAGAACGAAGATTTTTATTACTTGTTCTTAGGCAGGGCCTTGCTCGAAAAAGCCAAAAACACGCCAAGTAAAACTGAGAAGTCGTGGCCTGACGATGTATCTGTCTTGCGGGTGACTGACGACGGCGCAGCGTATTGGAATCGCTCACGGACCAATCAGTTGCCATCGGTGCAGATGAACCGTGAAGATTTGTTGACAGCGGCTAAAGCAGTGCTTGTCGAGGCGCGGCGCATCAACCCGCTAAACACGGACCATAGCGCAAACTTGGCGCGTATGTGGCGGCAATCGGGCGATATCACCCAAGAGGGTGCGTTGAAGCAACAACGTTATCAAAACTCGTTGAAAGAATATGCGACAGCCACATCGCTCAGCCCGCAAAACGCCCAATTATTCAACGAATGGGCAACGTTGCTGGCTTACTCGGTGGGCGATCAAAATGCTGGCATTGAAAAGCTAAAGCAATCGTTGCAGATTGACAAAAAGTATGATCAGACCTACCTCTTGTTGGGCGATATGTATTTCCAGCAAGCGCAACGGATCGAGCAAGACCGCCAGAAGGCGGCGGCAGCGAATCCACCTGACACTGCAAAAGCCGATGAATTGAAGCGCCAATATGACGAAAAGCTCAAAGAGTCGAAGCAAATCTTTAGCCAAGCGTTAGTCGTTAACCCTAACTCGACGCAGGTTTACAATGTTTTGGCGAGCATTGATCAACAATTGGGCAATATCAGCGATGCGATTAGCGCGACCCAAGCCTCGATTAGCAAAAACCCGCGTGATTGGATCGGCTATCGCAATCTTGCTTTATTGTTACAGCAAGCTGGCCAGATCGAGCCAGCCAAACAAGCTGCGCAAAAGGCGCTTGAACTTGCGCCAAAAGATCAGCAACCCGTTTTGCAGCAATTTGTGCAACAATTGGGAGGCAAATAAAATCAAATGAGTGAATGGATGAATGAGTGAATGAGGGAATGACGCATTCACCCATTCACCCATTCACTCATTCATCCATTCGCTCATTATGCCTGAAGAGCAGATCATCCTCATTTTGTTTTTTGGCGCGTTGGTCATTGCGGTTGCCTTGACGCCCATCAGCAAATGGTTGGCGCCGCATGTGGGGTTGATCGCTAACCCACGTAGCCGTGATATGCACACTGTCCCCGTGCCACGCATGGGCGGCGTGGCCATTTTCATTGCTGTGATGGCCGGGGTTTTGCTTTTGCAAAACACGTTTGAATTTCGCCAATTTGGCGCAATGGTTTTTGCCGCAGCGTTGGTGTCATTTTTGGGCTTGGCCGACGACCGATTCTCACTAAGCGCCTATGTCCGGTTGATTGCGCAAGTGCTGGCGGCCCTGTTTGTGTGGTATGCCGGTGTGCGGGTGCAAATGTTCGAGGCGCTTTGGCTCGATATCCCTTTAACTGTCATCTGGATTGTGGGGATTACCAACGCCATGAATTTCCTCGATAACATGGACGGACTGCTGGCCGGAATTTGCGCGGTCATTTGCTCGTTCTTTTTGCTGCTGGCGGTGATGAATGGGCAATACTTGGTTGGCGCATTGGCCGCTGCTTTGCTGGGCGCGTGTATCGGCTTTTTGTTTTACAACCTCAACCCCGCTTCGGTGTTTATGGGGGACTCAGGCAGCATGTTTTTGGGTTTTTTGATCGCCTGCGTGGCGATTAAGCTGCGTTTTGCGCAAGCGGCAAACGTATCGTGGATGGTTCCATTGGTGGTGCTCGGTTTGCCTGTGTTTGATACCACGATGGTATTTATTTCGCGGCTGCGGCGTGGCAAAAACCCATTAACAACACCGGGCAAAGATCATACCTCGCATCGCATCGCCAAACACGGCTTTAGCAACCGCGAAGCGGTCATGATTTGTTACTTGGTTTGTGTGAGTTTGGGCATCATTGCAATGCTGATATCAATGCTGGATAAAATCTCAGCGTATGTGCTGGGTGCGGTTTTATCTGCATTCGCGCTATATATGCTTTGGTTTATGGAATTTGGACCATGGAAATTAACATCAGAAAATCAGACGAACGTGTCGCCGTCATCGGCTTAGGCTATGTTGGCTTACCGCTCGCCGTTGCATTTGCAAAGGCCGGTTGCCATACCATCGGGATTGACCTCGATATTCGGAAAGTAAAGCAAATTAATTCAGGCATTAGCTATATTCCTGATGTCTCTACAACCGATGTCGCGGAATTGGTAAAGAAAAATCATCTTGTCGCCTCTAACGACTACGAAATGTTGCGTGACCGCGACGCGATTTTTATTTGCGTGCCGACGCCATACGATGCGATGCGCGCCCCAGACCTGTCGTTCATCGTTAGCGCCGCCGAAAGTATTGAAAAATGCTTGAAGCACGGGCAAATTATCGTGCTGCAAAGCACCACTTTTCCGGGCACAACCGAAGAGATTGTGCAACCCATTCTCGAACGCACCGGTATGAAAGCCGGGATAGATTTTGATTTGGCATTTTCGCCTGAACGAATTGACCCGGGCCGCGCAGACTTCACGGTGAAAAATACGCCCAAAGTCGTCGGTGGGATGACGCCTGAGGCCACCGCCCGCGCCACTGCCTTGCTGGCAAAAATCGGTGCGCCGGTTCACCCAGTTTCGTCGCCGCGTGCCGCCGAAATGACCAAACTGCTCGAAAATATCTTCCGCTCAGTCAATATTGCCTTGGTAAACGAGTTGGCCCGAATGAGTGAGCGCATGAATCTCGACATGTGGGAAGTGATTAACGCGGCAAAAACTAAACCTTACGGCTTTATGGCTTTTACGCCCAGCGCTGGCGTCGGGGGGCACTGTATCGGCGTAGACCCATACTATCTGTCATGGAAGGCCCGCGAGTATGATTTTTATACTCGTTTTATTGAATTGGCGGCTGAGGTTAACCAATCCATGCCTTTTCATGTGGTATCGCTCATCGAACGTGCGCTTAGCGCCAATTTTAAATCTATGAATGGGGCCAAAGTGCTGATCATCGGTGTGTCGTTCAAGCGTGATATTGACGATGCCCGAAATTCGCCTTCTGAGCGTGTGATGGAATTGTTGGCAAACCGCAAGGCCGTGGTTGACTATCATGATCCCTATGTGCCGAAATTTCACATCGGCCCTGACGTTTTTCACCCTCAGCAGCGCAATTTTAGCTCGCAACCCTTGACCGAAGAATTGCTCAAATCTGCTGATTGTGTGGTCATTGCCACCGGCCATAAAGTCATTGACTATCATTTTGTGGTCAAACACGCCCGCGCCGTGGTTGACACATGCAATGCCACCGAGTATGTTAAATCTGGCCGAGAGAAGATTGTCAAGCTCGGCAGTGGTGTGTGTGTGACTGCATCAGCCGAATAATAGAAAGTGCAAAGTAGAAAGTGGAAAGTGCAAAGTAGATCGCTTTGCGCTTTGCGCTTTGCACTTTGCACTTTGCACTTTGCACTGCTTTCATGGTTTCTCAGTTACGCAAGTTGGCTGGGCATAGTTTAATCTATAGCTTAGTCAACGCACTGACCAAATTTATCAATTTTTTGCTGTTGCCGCTATACACGCGCTTGCTTAGCGAGAGCGAATATGGCACGCAAGACCTTGTTCTCACCACCATTTCCCTCATTGGCATCGTGAGCGTGCTGGGCATGGATGCCGCCGGTCATCGTTGGTATTGGGATAGCGAAGACCCCATTTTGCGCAAACGCACCATTTCGTCATGGGTGTGGTGTCAATTAAGCGTGACATTTATCTTTGCAACGGTAATTTTGCTGCTGGCAGATGTGTTTGCCGCGCACATTATCGAGAACCAAAGCGCTGCGCTTTATTTTCGCCTCGCCGCCATCGGACAATTTTTGCTGTCGGCCTTGCCCGATATTTTGCGCAATTGGTTGCGGCTGCAACAACGCCCACAAACCATGATGTTTTTTACGCTCGGCACGTCATTGTTGGCGATTTTAACCACTGTGCTATTTGTGGCTGGTTTCCGTTGGGGCTTGTTTGGTGTCTTTGCCGCGCCGCTGCTCTCGCAAGGCGTGGCGACCATCATCGCAATTTGGCTGATGGGCGATTGGCTCAACCCCAAATATGCGTCGTGGGCGCATTTGCGCGGCATGTTACGTTATTCGCTGCCGCTTGTGCCTGCCAGTCTCGCTTTTTGGGTGGTCAGTTTGTCCGACCGTTACTTTGTGCAGGCCTATGGCTCTACCGACGATGTTGGCTTGTATAGCGTCGGGGCGCGTTTGGCAACGGTTGTAGTGCTGCTCACAACCGGTTTTCAGCAGGCATGGGGGCCGTTTTCGATGTCTATTCGCCAGCGCCCCGACGCCAACAAAACCTACGCCCAAGTGTTGCTGCTTTATGTTTGGCTGGGTTGCGCATTGTGCTTGGCGTTGACCTTGTTTGCACCCAATTTTGTGCTGTTGGCAACGGCGGGCGGGCGTTGGATTGACGCTGCGCCAGTGATTGGCCCACTGGCTTTCAGTTTCGTCATGATCGGGTTGCAAGCGATTGCGGGCTTGGGGCTTGAGATCACCAAAAAAAGT
>JAHBAL020000538.1 GCA_018500105.2 Anaerolineae bacterium | reverse complement strand
AGATGTGTATAAGAGACAGCTGTTGGGGTGGGCGCGGCGCAAGCGCTCAACACCACCGCAAGCACAGCACTATAAGTAAGTGTATTTGCAAAGCGATTTTTCATATAGTCTCCTTTTGATTTTGTATAGGATTTAGTCAATTGACTATATGTAATTGTAGGTGATTTTTTACAGACGCTGCAAACCTGATCACTGGCTTAACTATAGCTGAGCTTATTATAAATTTGGCATAATTGCGCGAACACCTCTAATTCATCGCATCTTAGCGAATTTTTTAGCAAATAGATATGATGACTTTGACTGAAGCGTGAATTTATTTGAAACCTTAAATATCTTGTTTTTTATCCCCACAACAACGCCAACCCCACATTCGCCGCCCACGCCATACCGCGAAACTCGCCCGACCGCAGCGCTGCCAAGACCTCAGCGCGGCTGAGACGCACCAGTGTTTGCTCTTCGAGATCACCGCCGGTAGGTGCAGCAACTTGCTGCGCCCCGCGTGCCAAAAACAAATTGCCCATACCCGCCCCGCGATTGGCGTCAATGCGATAGCGGCCCAGATCAACCCACTCACTGGCCTCACAGCCCATTTCCTCACGCAGTTCACGTTTGGCGGCCTCGATCGGCAACTCGCCCGGTTCTAAATAGCCGCCAATCGGCGCAAGTGAAATGCGGTCGAAGCCATATTTCCACTGGCGGAAAAACTGAAATGTGCCGTCCGCCATCTCGACCACCACATTAATAAAATCCGGCGTGTCAACCCATGTCCAATCAGAGATAACCTGCCCACTCGGCAGCTCGATGACATGATTTTCAACCACCAACCAAGGCGATGCATCGAGCAAAACCCGACGCGCTTGCGTTTTCCAAGGGTGCATAAAATTCCATCGCCAGAGTCTGTCTTCTGATGTCTGACTACTGACTTCTGACTTCTGACTTCTGACTTCTTCCCACTAAACCGGCGTAATCTCAACATACGCCACCGACGTGCCACGCACCTTCCACAACAGGCCAAAAATGGCTTTTTGCCAGCCATATTTGCGATTAAGCACCTCATCAGCATATTTGCCACTGGCGGCATCCAAAATTCGCGCCTTGCCTTGGGCTTGGTCGCCCAGCACTTTGCCGCTGCTGGTGCATGGCGCCACCATCACTTGCGGATTATTGCCAATACGCTTAATTTTGCCCGCGTCATGTTGGGTGACAACAAACAACTTATCGCCCTCTTGAGCAAACCAAACCGGCGTCGGCATCGCCTGCCCATTTTTTCGATAAGTGGTGAGCAGGGTAAACTTATGGTTGTGTAAATTTTGAAATGACATAATTTGACAGGCGGAATTGTAAACACATTGGTTAAGATTGATTAAGATAAGGGTTAATTCTTGGATACATCATCTCACCCCCAATTTCAGCTTGCCGCTGATTACATCCATTCGTTGGATTATGTCAATCAACCGCAACACACCTATCAATATGCCTTTGACACCGGCATCTTGCGAACACGGCATTTGCTAGCGCGGCTGGGCGGCGCACCAACAGCGACCACGCGCTGCGTGCTGGTGGCTGGCTCAAAAGGCAAAGGCAGCACCACCATCATGATCGCATCGCTGATGGCAGCGGCGGGTTATCGTGTTGGGGCGTTCACCGGCCCGCATCTGCACCGCGTCACCGAACGTTTCGCCCTCTATTCACCCGCCCAATCCCTCGCGCCTCGCCCGCTAAAGCCACAATGGATGCCAGAAGCCCAGTTTGTGGCTTATGCCGAGCAAATCCGCGCCATTATCGCGGCGTGGGATCGCCCCGACCTTGGTTTTCCCACCCGTTTCGAAGCGTTTACAGCGATGGCCTATCATTGGTTCGAGCAACAAGCCACTGATTTGGCGGTGATGGAGATCGGCTTGGGCGGACGGCGCGACGCGGTCAATTTGGCCGAGCCGTTGGTGTCAGTCATCACCAATATCAGCCTCGAACACACCCAAATGCTGGGCAACACCTTGGCCGAAATTGCGCAAGAAAAATCGGGCATTTTGCGGGCCAATGGCTATGGCGTCAGCGCGGTTCAGCAAGCGGTGGTGGCAAATGTCATTCGTGCAACGGCAGAGCGCCTTGGCTCGCCAATCGAATTTGCCGAGCAACGCTGGCCGGTGACCTCGTCGCGGCATCAAATTGACCCACACGCCATCGGGCAATGGGTGACTTTTCCGGCGTTTACGGCTGGTCCCCCCCCGCTCCACACGCTATTGCCGCTGCTGGGCGAGCATCAATTGCAAAACGCCAGTGCGGCCTTGGCGGCGGTCAACGCCTTGCGGCAGCATGGGTTTGTGGTAGATGACGCAGCGGCGCAACGCGGCTTGGCGGGTGTATATTGGCCCGGTCGCTTCGAGGTAGCCTCGCTCAACCCGACAATTGTGATTGATGGGGCGCACACGCCGTATTCGATGCAACAATTGGGCGCGGCGCTGCGGCAATATTTTGGGGCGCGGCGCATTCGCTTGGTGCTGGGTATTTTGCGCGACAAAGATATGGATGGCATTTTGCGGGCTATGCACGATTTTGCCAATACCATCACCTTTGTGCAGCCGGGCTATCGGCGGGCCGCCCCTTCCCCGCAAATGTAAAAAGCTTTGGCCGCCACGTTTCCCCCTTCGCCGCTGCCCGGGCAAAGCCCCACCCCGCCACTCGCCGCGATTTTT
>JAHBAL020000228.1 GCA_018500105.2 Anaerolineae bacterium | reverse complement strand
TGGCGGTGTCATTGCCATAAAACACCACATCGAATTGCCCGCCGAGTTGGGCCAGAAATTGGTCGTCGGATGTTTGCCCGTCGCTGTTGCAGGTGCTGATCGGCACATCGCTGGCAGGGTCGCCGAGGTTGACTTTGGCGCGGGTAAATGTGCCGTCGTCGGGTGTATTGAGGGGCGAATTTGGGTAGCTGGTGGGCGTAGAGAGCCGCCCGCTGTTGATGAGTGGGCGGGCGAAGGCGTAATCTTGCGCCAATTCGAGCACGGCATCGCGCAGGGCGCGTTTGGCCGGGCTGTTTGGGGCGATAAATTCGGTGCTGCTTTCGGTGAAAAATAGATTTTGGGCGGCGGCGAGGGTGCGCTCGCTGTTGTAGCTGTCGAGCAGGCTGGCGGGGGCGTGGTTTTGCAGCACCAGCGCCAATTTCCACCCCAAATTATCAATGTCTTGCACGCCGCTGTTGGCCCCGCGTGCGCCAAAGGGTGAGACGAGATGGGCCGAATCGCCCGCAAAAATGACGCGCCCGTGCACAAATTGGGCCATGCGCCGCGAATGGAAGGTGTAAATGCTCACCCATTCGAGGTCAAAATCTACTTGTGGGCCGAGCATAGCGCGGATGCGTGACATGACCCGTTCGGGCTTTTTTTCTTCGTTGATGTCGGCTTCGGGGCCGAGTTGCAGGTCTATGCGCCACACGTTGTCGGGTTGCATATGCAGCAAGGCGTTGCCGTTGTGAAAGGGCGGGTCGAACCAAAACCAGCGCTCGGCGGGGAAGGGGGCTTTCATTTTGACATCGGTGATGAGAAAGCGCTCTTCGAACAACATGCCGCCAAAATCTAACCCCAGTTGTTTGCGGGTGGGGCTGTGTGCGCCGTCGCAGGCCAGCACATATTGACAATGTATTTGGTAATGATCGTTTGGGGTTTCGACTTCGACGATTGCGCCGTGCTCGGTTTGGCGCACGTGGGTGACGCGGTGCTGCCAGCGCACCTGTTGTGCGGGGGGGCAGCGTTGTGTGTGGGCGTTCAGCAGGTATTCTTCGAGGTAGTATTGTTGCAAATTGACGAAGGCGGGGTGTTTGTGTCCGGCTTCGGGCAATAGGTTGAAGTGGTAGAGGGCTTTGTCTTTGTAATAGACGCGGCCTGTGTTCCAGGTTACGCCTTTGGCACGGATGTCGGTCACGGCGTTGAGGCGGTCCCAGATTTCGAGGCTGCGTTTTGAGAAGCAAATGGCGCGTGAGCCGCCGCGTGCGCTGGCGTTTTGGTCGGGCGAGGCGAGGGCTTTGGCGTCGAGGATGATGGCGGGGATGTGATGGGCGTGCAGATCGAGCGCGGCGGTGAGGCCGATTGGCCCTGCGCCAATGATAACGACGGGGGTGGTTTGGTTCATGGGATTTTAGATTAGGACTTACGCGTATTGAAAATATTTCACCGCAAAGAACACAAAGATTACAAAGAAAAGAAAGGTTTATCAATGCAAATCTTCGAGTTCTTTGTGCACTTTGGGGTGAAAATCAAACTTTCGCGTAAGTCCTAAGATTTTAGACTTTAGATTTGGTGTTGCAAAATCTAAAGTCCAAAATCTAATATCTTATTGACAAGGTGTTGCCATTCGTCGGCAAGGCTGCCGGTGAAGATGGGGCGATTGGCACGACGATACCAGTAGGCGGCGTTCCAGTCATCGCCTTCTTTGCGGTGCAGATAGGCATGAACCCACGCGCCGTTGAGGCTGTGGTCGTTTTGGCAGATCTCGTGGGCGTGTTGCCAGTCGCCTTTGCGATCCCACCACAAGGCTTGTAGGGCTGGCCCGCAGTTTTCGGGCGGGGCGGCTTGGCCAAGGCTATGCGCGAATTGGGTGTGCTGCTCGTGTGTCATGGCCTCTATGATAGCTAATTTTTAGGGGGGATGTGGTGATTTATGGATGACTCACTGGCTCATAAACGGTAAAATACCCCGCAATGAAACACCTAATCACCGAACTGTGCTGGCAAAATGGCATACGCCTGCTCAGCGACGTCGCCCCGACCCTCTACGACGAAGGGTTATTTAAAGATCGCCCCCGCTTATTCAGTCTGCTGCACGATTGCGAGGCATTGGTGGTGCGAAACCAAACCCAAGTCAACGCCGAATTGCTGGCCCATGCCCCGGCCTTGCGCGTGGTGGGGCGCTTGGGTGTCGGGTTAGACAACCTCGATCTCAACACGCTGCGCGAACGTGGCATAAAGGTGGTGACAGGCGGCAACGCCAACGCCATTTCGGTGGCCGAATACACACTGGGGGCGATGTTGGCACTGGCCCGCAAATTGGGTGGCGCCGATGCCAGCACCAAGGCTGGCAAATGGGAACGCGCCAAGTTCACCGGCTTCGAGCTATTTGGCAAAACCTTGGGCCTCATCGGCATGGGCGATATTGGCGCACGGGTGGCAAAACGCGCCGAGGCCTTTGGCATGCGGCTGATCGCCCATGACCCCGTGCTAACGCCCACCCATTTTGCCCCCGCCGAATTTGGCGCAACCTTGCTGCCGTTGGATGAGGTGTTGCGGCAGGCCGATTTTGTCTCGATTCACGTGCCGCTTTTGCCCGCCACGCGCAACCTAATCAATGCCGAACGCTTGGCGCTGATGAAACCGACGGCGATTGTGCTAAACAGCAGTCGCGGCGGCATCATTGACGAGGCCGCCCTCGCCGAAGCGCTGACCGCCAAACGCATCGGCGGCGCTGCACTCGATGTGCGCGTCAACGAGCCGCCGGGCAGCGATGACCCGCTGGCAAAATTCGACAATGTGCTGCTCACCCCGCACGTGGCCGGCATCACCGAAGAAGCCCAAGACCGCATCTGCACCGCCGTCGCCCAAGACGTCTTGCGCGTTTTACGCGGCGAACGCCCCGTGTTTTCAGTGAGTTGAGAGGTAAGAGTTGAGAGTTGAGAGTTGCTCATTCATCTCAACTCTCAACTCTTAACTCTCAACTCTCAACTCTCAAATGACAACAGCACTAATTACCGGCGCGAGCGGGTTTGTGGGGGCCAATTTGGTCGAGGCGGTGGCGGCATATGGCTGGACGGCTCGCGCTTTGCACCGCAAAACCTCATCGCTTAAGGCATTGACGGGGTTGCAATACCAGTCGGCGCTGGGCGACATTCTCGATCCAGCTTCGTTGCAGGCCGCCATGCAAGGGGTTGATGTGGTTTTCCACGTCGCCGCCGTCGCCGATTATTGGCGGGCCGCGAAAGACAAGATGATGGCGGCCAATGTGGACGGCACACGCAATGTGCTCAAGGCCGCCCAAGCCAGCGGCGTGCGCCGTGTGGTGTTCACCAGCAGCGTGGCGGCGCTGGGCCAACCTGCCTTCGGGCAAGCCTTGGCTGAAAATGCCCAATTCAACCTGCACCCTGACCAATTTTTATATGGCTATAGCAAGGTGCTGGCCGAGCAAGTGGTGGCCGAATTTGTGGCGCAAGGGCTGGCGGTGGTGACGGTCAATCCGGCAGTGGTGACCGGCCCACGTGATGTCAACTTGGGTAGCGGCGCACTGGTGTTGCAAATGCGCAAGACCGGCGTCCCCATTTACCCGCGTGGCGGTGTGTGCGTCATTGACGTGGCTGATGTGTGCGCCGCCCACATTGCCGCCGCCGAGCGTGGGCGGGTGGGCGAGCGCTATATTTTGGGCGGCGAAAACCTGTGGTACCGCGATTTGTTGACGACGCTGGCGCGGGTGTTGGGGCGTAATCCGCCCACCGTACCCGTGCCAGCGCCGCTCATGTCGGGATTGGCGGCGGCGGTAGATGTGGCACGTGACTGGCTTAAACTCAGCTTGCCCGTCAGCGGCGACCAATTGCGCTATACTAACCAAACCTTTTGGTTCGACTCAAGCAAAGCCCAACGTGAGCTTGGCCTCACCATCCGGCCCTATGCCGAGTCTGCCAAACGCACCCTAGATTGGTATGAAACTAATGGTTAATGGACAATGGACAATGGACAATGGACAATGGACAATGGACAATTGTAGTTGATGGTTGATAGTATCAGATGTAACTATCCGTTCCTCGCTGTCCATTGTCCATTGTCCATTGTCCATTAAGCATTAATCATTAACGATGTGGCATCTCCTCTATGGCCCCGACGCGCTGGCGCGTGATGATGACGTGCGGCAAATGAAGCTGGCGCTTGGCGATGCTGACGCGCAGTTGAATGTGACCGTGTTCGACTCATCGGCCCCGCTCAAAGAAGTGCAGGCTGCGTGCGACGCGGTGGGCTTTTTTGTCGAAAAGCGGCTGGTGATTGCCAAATATTGGCTGAGCCGCGCCGACCAGCCGCGCCGAAACAAGAGCAAGGCCGATGACGAGGTGCTGGCAAAATTGGTGAAATGGCTGCCCGATTTGCCCGACAGCACCGAGCTAGTTTTTGTCGAAGACGACGCCTTGCCCGAATCGCACCCGCTGATGAAGCTGGCAAAAGACAAACAGGCTGGTGGGCGCGTGAAGCTGTTCGACATGCCCGAAAATCCGGTGCAATGGATTATCGAGCGGGTGAAACTGCGCAAGGCCCAAATCATGCCGCAGGCCGCGCAAGCCTTGTCGCAGCGCATCCATCGCGGCAACAAATATGACCGCGACCATTTTGCCCAAGACAGCCGCTTGTATTTGCGCAAGCTGGATAACGAGATCGAAAAGCTTAGCGCCTATGCCAATCAGCGCCCCATCACCACCGACGACGTGACGGCGCTGGTGGCCGAGGAAGATGTGGCCGATATGTTTGGCCTGATGGATGCCATCAGCCAGCGCCGCCTTGCCGATGCTTATGCGCTGATGCGGGGCGTGTTGGTGCGTGGCGAGGCTCCGCAGATTGTGCTGACCATGCTCTCGCGCCAAACCCGTATGTTGCTCATCGCCAAAGAGAATGAGCGTGCGCCGAATTTGGCCGATCTGCTCGGTGTGAAGCCGTTTGCAGTGGGCAAATTGCTCGACCAAGCGCGACGTTTTAGCCTTGACGAGCTTGAACGGGCGCATCGCGCCACCCTCGCCGCCGATATCGCCATTAAGACCGGGCAGATGGAAGACCTCGTAGCGCTGGATGTGTTGCTGGCGGAGATTGGCGGGGTGGGGAGTTGAGGCGCGTTTGCGTAAGCCCCATTCCGCCCTGTAAACATCCCAACCATTAGGGACGATGCCTCATGACATTGGGATAAAAAGATCGTAGCATTCAAGCACTGGCAAACAGACGACATTTGAAGGTTATGGCATCTACCCAAGAACTCCCCAGCGACATCAGCAACCAACTCCCATGTGAGTGGAACGGCGCATCGGGGCTTGGCCCGCGCAAAGAAAACCAAGATGTGGCGGCGCTGGCGATTAAAGATGACCCGCGTTTGCATGAGCGCGGGGTGGCGTTGGTGGTGTGCGATGGGGTGGGGGGCGAAGTGGGTGGACAAGCGGCGGCACGCATTGCAGCCCAAGCCACGCTCGAATATTATTACAATCACACCCCGACCGAGGTGAGCGACCCCGCCGAAGCGGCATTGGGCGCGATGACGGATGACACCACGACCTTGCTCGAAGGTGCCGTGCGCCAAGCCCACCAAAAAGTGAAAGCCGAGTCTGCGGCGACACCCGCCCATGCCCATATGGCAACGACGATTGTGGTGGCGGCGGTGCGAAATGGCACACTTTACACCACCCATGTCGGCGACAGCCGCGCTTATTTGCTACACGCCAACGGCACACTCGAACAGGTCACTCGTGACCATAGCTGGGTGGCAGAGCAGGTGGCGGCGGGCGTGCTGACCGAAGAGGAGGCGCGGCAAAGCGCGATGCGCGTGGTGGTGACGCGCTCGCTGGGCAGCGCCGCCAACAATACGCCCGAATCGAACAAGCGCCTGTTGCAAGAGGGGGATCGGGTGTTGTTGTGTTCGGATGGCCTGCACGGCACATTGACCGACGACAAAATGGCCGAGATTTTACGTGCCCATCGCAACCCGCATGACGCGGCTAAGGCACTGGTCAATGCGGCTTTGCCAAGCACCACCGACAACACGACTGCCGTTGTGCTCAACTATGGGCAGGTGACGCAATCGTCGAAAGATGAGCGGCAAAAACGGGTATCGTTGGCGCTGGTGATTGGCGGGCTGTTGGCGGCGTTGGCTGGTGTGATCGCGTTGTTGTTGTGGATGCGTAACAATCCGGCTGGCAGTGGCACGACGGGTAATGTGACAGTTGGCCCAGCCACGCAGGTGCTTGAGGTGTCGGCGGCGCTGGTTGCGTCGCCTGTTGCGCCCACCGCAGCGCCGACCGATGCAACAGCGCCAGCAGCGACGGCGGTGGCAACCACTGGGGGTGTCGGACCAACTTCGACCCTTATTCCAACCTTGGTCGCTACGGCAACGACGCTGCCACTTGTGACATTACCCACCCCCCGTGCTGCTGCCACAGCGACACGTGCAGGGGCACGGGCCAGCGCCACTGCCACCGCGACAATAAGCATCGCGGCAACAGCCACGCCAACCGCCACCCTTTCGACGATCAATTTGCTTGTTTCGACCAAAGCCCCAACCCCCGCGCCGACGGCCAACCCTGACGACAATTTGCTGGTGCTGTCGCCGACCGCGACGCCAAACACAAACTCTGCCGCCACCCCAACGCGAACGCCAACGCGCACTTTGCCAGCACCACCCGCTTTGCCGCGCCCAGCCCGCCCGTAAATTCATAATTCATAACTCATCATTCATAATTCCTATGAAAAGACACCTGCTTTCACTCACCTGTGTCATCGTGACCTTGCTCAGCCAATGGCCGCAATTGGGCGCGGCTCAAACCCAGCTTGCCATTCAGCGGCTGGGTGCGCCCAAGACGCAGCCAACCAATGTGGGCGGCTCGCCCGCGATTGCGCTGGATGTGCCATTTGTAGCCCAAGACCCGCAAGGCGCAGTGAGTAATGAGGAGGTGGAGCGGGTGTCGCTGAAAATTGGCAACGACACTTACACGGGTGGGGTGCTAAAGCCGGTCACTTCGCAAGAATTGCAATTGGCGGTGGTGCTCGATACCAGTGGCACGCTCAATGAGGCCAATTTTAAGCGCACAGCGGCGGCGCTTGGGCAGACGATCGGGCGCGTCGGCAATTCGTTGGTGTCGGTATATGGCATCGCCGACCAAATTAATTATTCGAAAGAGAAGCAAAAAGATTTGAAGGTGTTCGAGACCGAAATGGCAGCGATTGCCAACAAGGCGGGCAGCAAATTGTGCCTGAACACTGGGGTAGCGCGGGCGTTGTCGCAATTGGAGGGCGCACCCGCGCCGAGGGCGGTGCTGATTATTACCAATGGGCGCGAATCGGGCTGTGGCAGCGACAGTACGCAAAATATCGTCAATTTTGCCATGTCACGCCAAATTCCCATTTTTGCCATCAGCACCAGCAACGGCGTGTCGCAGGCCGACCTCGATCAATACGCTGTGCCGACCAGCGGCCTGAGCATTTTGGGCGATGTCAACAACCCCGAATATGCGTTGATCAAGATGCTGCCGGTTTTTCGGGCGCAGACGGTGGCGCGATTTAACGTTTTTCCAAAAGAAAAACCGCAAAAAGCCGATTTGATGGTGCGCTTTAAAAATGGGCTTGAGGCGACGCATAGCTTTAGCTTCGAGTATTCGGGTGGGCCATTTCAAGCCCCGCCGCGCTTCGAGTTGGCGGGTGTGGTTGGTTCTATGCCAATTGGCGTGCGCTTTAATTTAAATATCACGAACAAAGACGCGCTAAAAGCGTTGGAAGTGAGTGTCAAAGACCCGCTAACCGGCGAAAATATTGCCACCCAGCCGCTTGACTCGGCCAAAAACGACTTTGCCAAAAATATTGTGCCGTTTCCCAATCTGAGAACTGGCAAGAAATATCAATTGACGGTTGCGGGTAAGAATAATCAGGGCAACGAGGTTGGGCGTATTGGGCCGATTGAGTTTACATTTGAGCCACAGTTGCCCACGCTCTCGGTGCTTGATATTAAGCCGCCCGATAGCAGCCAGCCTGATTTGCAGGTTAAGTTGAAAATTGACGACCCAGAGGGCATTTCGAGCTATCGCGTGTTTTTGCAAAACGAGCAAAATGTTATTGTGAATGGTTCGGAGGTGGTGAGTGAGCGTGTGAGTGATTATTTTGTTTTGCCTACTTACAGCAAATTGGGGTTGGCGCAGGGCAAATATAAGGTCGTGGCTGAGGGGCGCTATAGCAGTGATGTTCAGCCGGTGCGTGTGGTAAGCCAGCCATTCGATTATGTGCCCGTCGGCGGCTCTGCCGTATTTATGGCCTGGGTTACCAATACGCTGCGCGACTCGCCGCTCATCGCGGTGGGCATTTTGGGCGTGGTGGTGTTTGGGATGATAGGGTTGTTTGCCATTTTGCGCCTGAGCGGACGCAGCCCCAAAATTGGCCCGCGCGAAGTGGCGATGGGCGTGCAAAATAAGCCGGTCAAGCCCAAGATGGTGCAAATCCCGCAGGTGGGCGATAGCCAATTGTCGGGCGGCAGCTCGCTTCCGACCAGCACCGTGACGTTGACGTTGGTCGAGCCAGCCGGTAACGCCTTCAATCTCAGCATTCAAAAATCGCCCTTTAGTGTCGGGCGCGACGCCGCCGCGCAGGGCCAAATTCGGGTAGACAAGAGTTTGGGCGTGTCAAGCGTTCACGCGACGTTTATCTACACCAACAACGCTTGGCATATCCGCGATGACAACAGCACCAATGGCACATTTGTCAATGGCCGCAAGTTAGCCAAAGGCGAGCAAGTAATGCTTGACAAAGGCTCCATCATTGGCTTTGGCCCGCGTGTCAAGATGCGCTTTAATTCG
Organism: Anaerolineae bacterium; assembly: GCA_018500105.2. Classification (GTDB taxonomy): domain Bacteria; phylum Chloroflexota; class Anaerolineae; order J036; family Brachytrichaceae; genus AQU-03. The sequence continues at coordinate 499 of JAHBAL020000228.1, read as the reverse complement.
CATTAGAGCAGATTCCTCGTTGATATACGTCATGAGTCACCTGCTTCATCATTTAACTCGGAGGAGCGGAAGTTGCGGAGATAACGAAAAATGGCTTTTTTATATACCGCTGCTCAGCATTTTCCGCTCCTTCGAGTTTATAGGCAAACAAAATAGATCTTGCGTATTTACCTGCCAATTTTTAGATGTTTACAAGCCAAAACATTTGCGAGTGCCGCGCCCGCACGAGGATCAATCCCCGCGCTACATAGCAACGCCCGTTACACGGGCTAATTTTGTAGCCCACGCAGTGGGCGTTGTTATGTAGAATGGCGATTGATCGCCATTCGAGTGCGATTTTCACAAACTTGCCTTGAAGGCAAACCACCCTGCACCGTCATTTAATTTGCCGCAATAGCCAAATAGATTACATTCAAAATAAGAGCAAATGACGCAAGGCCACTTACTCCAAATTACCTAGTAACGTAAGCCCGCCCGAATTTGACGATTTGCCAAACCG
>JAHBAL020000343.1 GCA_018500105.2 Anaerolineae bacterium | reverse complement strand
AGATGTGTATAAGAGACAGTTGTGGATCTCCGCGTTCGCGGAGATGACGGGTTAGGTGGCGTGCTGACTTTTGAACAGCCTTGTTTTTTGGGTCAAGGCTGTTCAAAAGTCAGCGCATGACCTAATTGGAAAAGCCCGATAGGGCTTCGCTGATCAGCCGGACGGGTTTACCCTCCGGTGAACGCGCCTATTGAGCAACGATGGGCGACGGTAAACCCGCCGCCCTTAGTAGCGAAGCCCTATCGGGCTTTTTTACAGAAGAAGGTTTCGACTTTTGAATAGCCTTAGGTTTTGGGTGGATTCGGCGTATAAAATTAATTTTATGTTGTATGATTAAGTAGTTGTGATTTGTTTTCACTTTGCTTTACCATGAATAACAATATTTTGTCATATTGCGATTTGTTTCAAACGCTTACCCCACAGCAACTAAACAAGCTCGAACAATTTTTGCATGAGCGGTCTTTGACTGCAAATGAGACGTTATTTGCTCAAGGTGATCTTGCGGATGCGATGTATATCATTACATCGGGCAGCTTAGAAGTGGTATTGTTTGATAGCGATCACAAACAGCATCCTCTGCGAACCTTAGGGGTTGGACAATATGTGGGTGAAATGGGCCTGCTGAATCAGCATCGCCGTGTGGCGAGCGTGTTTGCATCGCAAGCCAGCACCGTGCTGCGGTTAAATTATGCCGATTTCGAGTCTCTCTTGCACAACGATGCCCAACTGCTCAAAGCAATTTCAGAGGTCATTAATCCACGTTATCAATTTAGCCAATTTTCAAGTGTCATTCGCGCTATTTTTGGTGAATTGAATGCCGAAACCAGTGCCGAACTGCAAACTTATTTTGAATGGGTGCAATGTGATGCTGGGCATGTGTTGTTTCGGCAAGATGACGTCGCGGATGCGCTATATCTCGTTATTAGCGGCAAAATGCAAGCCTTAAAGCGTCAACCCGACGGAAGTGAGCAAGTGGTTGGGCTGGTCGGCCCAAGTGAAAGTATTGGCGAGGCAGCCCTTTTTATGAATGAGAAACGCTCGGCGACAGTGCGGGCGTTGCGTGATAGTCAGTTGTTGCGTTTAGGCAAACAACAACTGGATAAGGTCGTTCAGCGTTATCCGCAAATTTTATTAAATATTGCGCGTTCACTCATGCAGCGTCAGCATGGTCAGGTCTCGCACAGCAATAAAGCGAAGCTATCTCATCATACAATTTGCATTGTGCCTTTGCAAGCTAAGGTGACGGCGCAAGTGCAGACACAAGTGCTTGCATCGCTGACGCGGCAACTGCAAAAATCGGAAACGCTGCTCTATTTAAATGCAGATCGGTTTGAGTCAGCGTTTGGAATTGTCGGTAGCGCCCGATTGGACACGAACCACTTATTAGCATCACGCATGATTCAGTGGTTGCAGCAACAAGAAAACCACCATACGGTTGTGCTGTTTGAAGCCGATGCACCGGTGGCGCAAGAGATGAGCGAATGGACGCGGCGCTGTATTCGGGCTGCCGATAAGGTGGTGCTGTTGGGCGATGTAAGCGCGGGGCCGATGATGTCGCCTTATGAGCAAGCCCTGCGTCGCGCCTATCCCAATGTGCAGTTTGAGCTAGCGTTGCTGCACCCACCCACAACCGATTCCCCAAAAAACACCCGCGCATGGTTAACAGAACGATCTACGCCACACCCTCCCACGCATTATCATGTGCGACAAGATTATGACGCCGACTATGACCGTATGGCGCGGCGCTTGATTGGGCGGGCTTATGGTTTGGTCTTAAGTGGGGGTGGCGCACGGGGTTATGCCCATGTCGGGGTGGTGCGTGCTCTCGCCGAAGCCAAGATTCCCTTTGACTATGTGGGTGGCACCAGCATGGGGGCGCATTTGGCCGGTGGCTTGGCCTTAGGCTTTAGCTGGGAATATATCAGTAGCCAGATCGCAATCCGGGGGCGCTCACACCATTTGCTGGATTACACCGTTCCCATCGTATCGGTATATGAAGGCAAAAAAGTGAATCACGCTTATCAAGAGACCTATGCTGAGATGGATATTGCTGATTTATGGCTGCCGTATTTTTGTATTTCATCCAATCTGACCCGCGCAAAAATGATGGTGCATGAGCATGGCAGTATGTGGCGAGCCGTTCGCGCAAGCACGTGTTACCCCGGCATTTGGTCTCCCATTCAAGATGAAGCCGGTGATTGGCTGGTGGATGGCTGTATGTTGAACAATTGGCCGGTGGATGTGATGCGTGAAAAGATTGGAAGCGGCACCATTATTGCCAGCACGGTCAGTATGGAAGTTGAATTTAACGAAGATTTTGAGATCGGCGATAGCGTGTCGGGTTTTAAATTATTGGCACAGAGATTCGTTCCTTGGCGCAAGAAACGCCAGCGTTTGCCTCGTTTGACCACCACTGTGATTCGAGCGATGGAACTGAGTGCGATTCAATCTTATCGGGACCAAGAATTATTGGCAGATGTGGTGGTTAAGCCCGATGTGAGTAAGTTTAGTGTGCTGCATTTTGATCGCTTTAGCGAGATTATTGCTGTGGGGTATGCGGAAATGCAACGGGTTTTGGCCCAACCAGATACGATATCGCGCTTGTCGAAGGGGGTTGGGAGTGACTGACTTAACAAGGCTGTTCAAAAGTCAGCCCGCCCCTTAACCCGTCATCTCCGTAAAAGCGGAGATCCATAACGAGGTAGGTCAAAATGCAAGGCTGTTCGAAAAGTCGGCATTGCACTTAATACGTCATCTCCGCGAACGCGGAGATCCATAACGAGGCCCGCAAAAAATGGCGTAACCCACTCGATTTGTGCCTGTGGCGTTATGGATTCCCTCTTTCGCGGGAATGACGAGGCGACTTTTGAACAGCCTTAGTCAAAATGTAGCAATTTCATCAAATTGTGCCTGTTGGGTTATAGATTCCCGCTTTCGCGGGAATGACGAGGCGGCTTTTGAAAAGCCTTAAAAATATAGGTCATTAACGTCCTTCTTGATTGGAAGGACACCATGATTGATTTTTTTTTGCTGTCGCTGTCGCGTTTAAACAACCAAACCTATATCACGCCCATCCAGCTACAAATTGTTATAATCTTTGTAGCGGGCAAAATGACAGATGTTACGCAAAACGGTGATTTGACGCTTCTGCTATCATCTTGACTTTTACAAAATTTTTATCATTTTATGAAAACTTCACACAGATTTCGGGCTGTTGCCCACCGTATCGGAATATTCGTCGTCTTGGCGCTCATTGGCGCCGCTGTCTTCGCGCTATTGGGCGAAACCAACGCCACCAGCGCCCAAGATGCCAATCGCGACAATCCGTCCAAAGTGTCCATCCCGTTGGCTAAATGCGTGGGCTTCTTAGCCTGCCAGGGCATCAATCCCTCGCTGGTCGCCGACGGCTCGTGCAACGGCGACTTCGCCTGCTATGGCGCTGACGGCCCGATCGGCGCAGGCTCGTGCAACAACAACGCCGCCTGCGGTACGACTTTCGGTGCGATCGGCGCAGGCTCGTGCAACGGCCACAGCGCCTGCGCTAACGCTCCCGGTGCGATCGGCAACAATTCGTGCAATACGACTGGCACGACATGCAAAGGTTCATTTGTTGGGGGAACGGGAACGTTCCCAGTCGGCGACTGCCAGCGTAATGACGTCACGCCTGCCGCTTGTTTACTACCGCCACAGCCTACAACACTACCGCCACAGCCTCTACCCCCACCTGAACAACCCCAAGCGCTTGAGTTATCGGTCGTTGCATTCGCGCCAGTCGTGACCGTAGTTCCTACTGGGGCGGCAACCCGCGACACGAAAACCTATGATGTGGTCTTTACGATCCAAAATGTAAGCCGCATTGCGGCACCGGCAGTGCTGGCGCATCTTACGATTCCGCAAGAATTAAAGGTGACTTCGGTTGCGTGGGAAAAAGAGGGGCAGTTTTATATTGATGGCGATTTGCCGCGCAAATGTAGTTTTGACGGATTAAGCGCGTATTGTGGCATTGGGCAACTGTGGTCGGGGATGAAAGCCAGCGTAAAATTGCGGGTGACTGCCGACGCGGGGACATATACCCTCGCCATTGCGGCTCAAGATTTGTCGAGCATCTCAGAAGTATCCAACAACAACCAATCCAAATCGTTGAAGTTGATATTGCCGTAGCGGGCCTGACCTCGATAACATAACGCTAACTCAACCCTTGTATGATAAAAGGGTCTTATACCAACCTCACGATCAAGAAGGAATTTTGATGTAGGGGCAAGGCATTTGCATTTCACAAATTGTCAACCCGTTAAAGCCAGCAAATGCCTTGCCCTACCTTGCTGTAGCGTTACTTGGTTTGCGCATCGGATAGGCGAATGCCGTCGGCATTCGCCGTCACTCATTGAGCGATTTACGCTTGGGGGCGATGCCTTGGCGAATGCCTTACCCCTACAACCTCGTCCACTTTGATTAAGCGATCGGTATAATTTAATTGCATCTATTTTGCGCGTCATTCCGAATACATAGACGCAGGCGAGGGCGCGGCGTCCAGCAAGAGGGAGAAACTCATTGTCTCAATGGGTCATCCCGACGCGCAGCGAGGGATCCCCGAAGATTAAATCCAGCAAATACGTCGTCAGGTCAGCCAAAGTTTTGCCAAGCCAGTG
>JAHBAL020000002.1 GCA_018500105.2 Anaerolineae bacterium | reverse complement strand
CCCTCGATGCGCTCTTTCATATCGGCGATGTTAAGCGGCGCATTGCCATAATAAATGGGGCGCAGGCTGTGGTCGCGGTCGAGTGCCCGCAGCACGGGCAGGGTTTTCTTGCGCCGTGCCAAATCGCCATCGCCTTTACCGGTTACAGCGGGGTCGCCAAAGATGCCCAAAATGTCATCTTGCAACTGAAACGCAATGCCCAAACCGCGCCCAAATGTGCCCAGCCGCGCAATTTGCTCATCGCTGGCCCCCGCCACAATCGCGCCGATCTCGCAGCAGGCGCGGGTTAGGGCGGCGGTTTTGCCTTCGATCATGTGCATATATTCATTGGCGGTCACATCGGTGCGTTGCTCAAACCCAATATCGAGATGCTGCCCAATGGTAAGCGCCAAACACATTTGGTCAAACACCCGCAAGGCTTTTACCACGCGCTCAGCGGGCACAGCGCGGTCGCTCAGCCGAGCCAAGGCTAAATGTGCCAACGCAAACATGGCATCGCCTGTATTCACACCTTGTGCCAAGCCCCACACCCGCCACACGGTCAATCGCCCGCGCCGCAGATCGTCGCCATCTTCAATATCATCGTGAATAAGCGAGAAGTTGTGCAGCAATTCGACTGCGGCGGCGGCGGGCATGGCGCTTTCGATTTTGCCGCCAGCCGCCAAACAACTTAACAATACTAAAATGGGGCGAATACGTTTGCCACTGGCGATGCGGGCCGTGCTGCCATCAACATTGGCAAAGCCGAGGTGATAGCGCGACATGGTGGTTAATGAATGGGGTTGTTCCCCCAATGCCGACTCGTTGGTGCTCACCACACTCAACATTTCGGCCTCGATCTGGGGCAAATGGGTTTCAAAGAATTGTGCAAGTGTGCTCATGCGGTTAGAATGATACCTGACAAAATGCAAGAGCAAATTACCGTCCATTTCACTTGGCGTTTGCCAGATGGCAGCCGCGCCCGCGCCAGTTTTTTGGCCGATGTGATTGAATATGAAATGAGCAAGGACCGTTGGCTGTGCCAGCTTTGCCAATTGCAAACCTCGCTCGACACTGTGCCAGCCCCTGTGGCGGCCTATATCCGCGACTTGCCCGGCCACTGGGTGTTTATTCCCACCGAAGGCAAAAATGGGCTAACCTTGCCGCTCAAGCTAGAGACGTTGTTGGGTAAACCGCGCTATTTCAAGCCCGAAGACCCACGCAAGCCTGCCACAACACCGCAATCGTAGGTCAATCACCGCATTCCCCACAATTATTCGTGCTGAATTTGCCAAAATCACGAGTAAAATCGGCATATGCCAACGCCAATCGAAATTCATGAGTGCAGCACGCCTGCCGAACGCAAACAATTTATCCATTTTGCGTGGGAGGTCTACAAAGACGATCCCTATTGGGTTCCGCCGCTTATCAGCGAACGAGTCGCGTTTTATGACAAAAAGAAAAACCCATTTTTTGAGCATTCAGACGCGGCAATGTTTGTGGCAAAGCGCGACAACAAAATTGTGGGCACGATTGCGGCAATTTGGAATAATCGGCATAATGAATTTCATCAGGAAAAAATCGGCTTCTTTGGCGGGTTTGAGTGCGTTGACGATCAAGCTGTTGCCAATGCCTTGTTCGACAAAGCCAACGATTGGGTAAAGGCTCGCGGGGCCACCGCCTTACGCGGCCCCACCACCCTCAGCTTCAACGAAGAAGTGGGCTTGTTGGTAGATGGTTTTGATGGCATTCCGCAAGTGTTGATGACCTATAACCCACGCTACTATGTGCAACTGTATGAAAACTATGGCCTAAAAAAGGCAATGGACGTGTGGGCGTGGTGGAATCCGATCACCAAAGAAGAATATAAGGTCAGCAATAAACTCGACCGCGTGGTGGAATTGGCGAAAAAGCGTGGCAAATTCACCATTCGTATTGCCGATTTTAAGCAAATTGACCGCGAAATCGGTATTTTGAAGCGCATTTATGGCAGCGACGAGGGCGCTTGGAAGGATAACTGGGGACATGTGCCGCTCACCAATCATGAAATTGATCATATGGTGAAGGGCCTCAAGCAATTTGCCGACCCCGAACTGATTTTGGTCGCCGAGATCAATGGCGAGCCAGTGGGCGTTGCTGTCACCTTACCAAATGTCAATCGCCCGTTGCATGCGGCCTACCCCAACCCCCAAACCCCCGAAATTTGGACCTTGCTCAAGTTCTTGTGGTATCGCCGAAAAATGGTCAATTCGGTGCGTTTTCTGTTGTTGGGCGTGCTGCCCGAACATCGCATGTCGGGCATTGACGCTGCCCTGATTTGGGAAACGCTGCAAACCGCCATGCGCAAAGGTTATATTGGCGGCGAATTGGGCTGGGTGCTAGAGACCAACGAAGCCATGAACCGCATCGGCAAGATCGGCGGTGGACACGTCTACCGCACCTACCGCATTTACGAGAAAACCACCTGAGAGGAAGTGGAAAAGTGCTAAGTGCTAAGTGTCAACCTTAACTTAGGACTTGGCACTTAGCACTTAGCACTTTTGAAGATCGTGATCCAAGCAGACATTGCATCAAGCGAGGCCGCATTTAAGCGTAGCCATGCCACCGCAGCGAGCGGTGAGCATGTGCATTTGCATCGCGCCCCCTCTATCCGCAAGGTTTTGCTTGTGCTTGCCGATACCATCCTGCTCAATATCAGCTTCGTCATCGGCTACATCATGCGTTATCAGCTCCAATGGTTTCGAGAAGTGGGCTATGACGCCAAATTTAGCGATTATTTCCCCATCCAAATCATGTTCACGCTGGCATTTTTGGGCATGTTTGTGTTAGATGGCGTTTATTCTAGCCGGCGTTTTGCGTCATGGCTCGATCAGGCTGTGCCAATTTTGAACGCTGCGGCCAAGGCCATGATCATCATTTTGGCGATTGTGTTCGTCTATCGCCCGCTCACCTATTCACGGCTCATGATGATGGAAGCCGGTTTGGTCGGTCTGCTTCTCATTTTGATCTTGCGGGTGTTTACCACCATTGTGGTCAATGTTCGCCGCCGCCAAGGGCTGAGCACGCGCAAAGTACTCATTGTGGGCGCTGGCGAGGCGGCGCGGGCCGCCATGCGCGTATTGGTGGCTCGGCCAGAGTTGGGGCGGCGCTGTGTAGGCTTTGTAGATGATGATCCATTGCGAGGCAGTACTAATATTGGACGATTTCCCGCGCTCGGTGCGCTGGATTGTTTGCCGCAAATTTTGCAGGCCGGTGAGATCAGCGAACTGGTGATTACGTTGCCTTGGAGCGAGCAAGAGAAAATTGCCGAACTGATCAATTTGTGCCGTGAATATGGCGTGCAGCCACGGATTGCGCCCAATATGCTGCAACTTAACTTGGGCCGCGTTGATGTGGATGATTTTGGTGGCATTCCCATGCTCAGCACTCGCCAAGAAGACATTAACCCCGCCGACAAAGCGGTGAAACGAGTGATGGATATTGCATTTGGGGTGTTTGCCTTGGTCATCGCATCGCCGATTATTTTGCTGTGCTGCTTGCTGATCAGCCTCGAATCGCCGGGCGCGCCGATCTTCTCGCAATATCGCATTGGCAAAAACGGCAAGCCCTTCATCATGTATAAATTGCGCTCGATGCGCAAAGGCGCAGATGCAGAAAAGGCGGCCTTGATGGCGCAAAACGAGGCGGATGGCCCGCTGTTTAAGATGCGCAACGACCCGCGCATCACCCGCATCGGCAAATTTATTCGTCGAACCAGCATTGACGAATTGTTGCAATTTTGGAATGTGCTCAAAGGTGAGATGAGCATCGTTGGCCCGCGCCCACATTTGCCGCAAGAGGTGGCCGAGTATTCGGAGTGGCATCACACCCGCCTCAGCGTGCGACCGGGCGTCACCGGCTTGTCGCAAATTAGCGGGCGCAGCGAACTCACCTTCGACGAAACTGTGTTGCTCGATATTTATTACATCGAAAATTGGTCACCCTCTATGGATGTCAAAATCATGCTCCGAACCTTGCCCTATCTACTCACGGCAAAAGGAGCTTACTAACAAAAGTGAAAAGTGGCAAGTGCTAAGTGCTAAGGAAGCGCAATTCCAAGCACTTAGCACTTAGCACTTAGTACTTAGCACTTTATTTATGCCTCGTTCCTTAGCACTCGATGTCGGTAATCGGCGGATTGGCGTGGCGGTGAGCGACGAAAGCAAGATGATTGCCCGTCCGCTCGAAGTCATTGATCGCAAGACCCAAAACCCGATCAAGCATATTTTGGCGCATATCGCCAATCTTAAGCCGGATGAAATCATCGTCGGCTTTCCTTATCATTTTGATGGTCAGCGCAGCCCACAAAGCGAACTGGTCGAGGCGTTTGTCGAGCAGTTGCGTCCGCATATCAGCATCCCCATTCTTTACGAAGACGAGCGGTTTAGCACTGGCGAGGCGCAAGAGGTGATGAAAAGCACGCGCAAAGGCAAGGCTGCCGCCAAACCGCAACCTGATGACGCGATTGCTGCCGCAGTTATTTTGCAACGCTATTTGGATAGCTTACAATAAAGACAGGTGATTTAGATGAACGAGACGCTATCAAACATGATGAAATCGGCGGTGCTGGTTGGCACAGCCCTGATGTTTTATGCAAAAATTAGCACCGGCACATTGACCTATTACATCAATCAACGTTTTGTGTGGCTGCCCTATGTCGCATTGCTCATCGTGCTGATGTTGGCTGTGACGTTGATCTATCAGTTGATGCGCCGCCCGAAGTTGGCGACGGCGCATGCTCATCATCACCACGATCACAATCATCATCATCACGACCATGATCATGATCATGACCACACCCATAACGCCAGTTGGCTAACGATTGCACTTTTGTCATTGCCGATGTTGTTTGGTCTGTTGGCCCCAACCAAGCCACTTGGCACAGGCGCATTGGGGTCACGCAGTTTGGCGCAGGCCGCGCCTGCCCGCGAAGCTGCGGGGGCGCGTTTGTCGGCTCCGGCCAAAGGTGAGAAAAATATCATGGATTGGCTGCGTGAATTTTCGCGTAGTTCTAATTTGAGCGGTTTTGTTGGTCAGCCAGTGGATGTGATTGGCTTTGTTTACAAAGACCCCAAGGCGGGCGCAGGGCGTTTCTGGGTGGCTCGCTTTACGGTCAGTTGTTGTGTGGCCGATGCCAGCGCGATCGGCATGTTGGTGCAGTCAGATGGCGCAGCGAATGGTCTCAAAGATTTGCAAAATGACCAATGGGTGCGCGTGACTGGCAAAATTAGCGTCGGTGAGTTTGACGGCGAGCAAGTGCCCGTCATCAGCGCCAGCAAGGTCGAGTTAACCGCCACGCCCGAAAATCCTTATTTGCAGCCTTAGCGGAAGCGAAGACACAAACAATAGACACGGGGTTGCGCAGAATATCGCCTTGCTGGGCATGTGCGTCATATATGAATACTGACGCAACACACTATACCGACTCAGTAAAGCACGATACACTACAGCCGTTATGCTCAAACGCGATTCAGTGCAATTGTTTCTCAGCGTGGCGGTAGCGGCTTTTGTTATTGTGACGATGGCCTTGCTGGCGGCCTATGCGCCGTTGTGGATTGACCGCTATCTTAACCCGCCAACAACGCCCAAAGGCTTTGCAACCAATCCGCCCAAGGCAATGGCTGATTTCACTCTGACCGATCAAAATGGAAAGCCGTTTAATTTTAGCGAATTGCGCGGTAGCCCGGTGCTGATGTTTTTTGGCTACACCTATTGCCCCGATGTTTGCCCTGTCACAATGTCTGATTTTCGGCGCGTGAAAGTGGCGCTCGGCGACAAGGCCAGTCACGTCAAGTTCGTTATGGTCAGCTTCGATGGCAATCGAGACACGCCGGAAGTGATAAAACGCTATGTCGAGGCATTTGACCCAACCTTCATTGGCCTAACAGGCAAGCCCGAACTGGTGGCAAAGGTGTCTGCCGATTATGGCGCATTCGCCAATATCATGCGTATCGAAGGCACGCAGGCCGAATACCAAGTCGCCCATAGCTCATTTACTTACCTAATTGACCAAAACGGCAATTGGGTCATGACCTACCCCGTTGGCGTGCCGACTGATAATATTACAAAAGATGTGCAAAAGTGGCTGCCATAATAATTGACCTTCGTCTCTCGCTTCTTCCATCTTCCTTCTTGGTTCTTAATTCTTGATTCTTAATTCTTGATTCTTAATTCTTGATTCTTGGCTCTTAATTCTTGGCTCTTGATTCTTCTCTAGCGCACAAACATATGCAACTTCTGTTGCACATTCTGATTAAGGCTCGCCACCTCAGGATGCGCCATCAGCCACTCGGCAGCCTCGCGCCAAGCAAAATCGAGGTTGCCAAAATGCTCGAAGGTGCGCGTCGTCATGGCGTAATCTTCGGCAGTATCAACCGACCAGCGCAACGAGCCGAAATTAGCATCGTCGGGCGCTGTTGCGCCCACAACCGGCGGCGCACCCAACTTGAGTAAACGAAACTTTTCGGGGTGATTGATGATGTAGGGCGTGACATGTTCACGCCAAGCAGGGTTATCATCCTCGTGCCAAGCCTTGTCCAGCGCCTCAGCCCGAATGACCTCGACCCGCAAACCGAGTGGCAGCGTGTCCGTCCAAGTGTCAGCGTGGTCAGCATTGGCAGCAAAAAACTCGCCAATCCCCCAATCAATCAACCCGCCATCCACAAACGTGTTGTCGCCCGTCGCCCGCACCACCACATCGGCCTCAAATTGGCGCATGGTTTGATAATAGCGGTCAAGACAATCATGCTCAGACCCGCGCACGACGGGCACACCCAGCGATTGCGCCAGCGTCACAATGCGGTCATCTTGTGGCAAAGTCGTGGTGGCAATGACCACCTCGGCGAGGCGTTTGGCTTGGCGCGCCCGCTCGATCACCACTTGCAACATCGGTTTGCCCAAAATGGGCAGCAAAACCTTGTCTTTTAGGCGGGTAGACCCCATGCGGGCTTGAATAATATGGACGATTTTCATGCTGGGGCCGAGTATATTATGACGTATGATAGCGTTTTATGTCAGCCTATCCATCTTTCCGCGAGCATATTGCCCAAATCAACGATTTGCTCAATGTGTTCAATATTTTGAATTGGGATTCGCACACCCAAATGCCGCATGGCGGGGCCGAAACACGCGGGCATCAATTGGCAACCATCGTGCAGCTTGCCCAAGAGCGATTTGCCAGCGACACAACAGCCCGTTTGCTCGATGCCGTTGAGGCCGAAGTCGAAGACGATGACTATTATTCGTATCGCCGCCGCGAGGTGCAAAACACGCGCTGGGCTTACGATATCGCCCGCCGCATTCCGGCGGCGCTGATGAGCAAAATTGTTGGACTGCGTCCCACCGCCGAGCAAGCATGGGTAGACGCCAAAAAGCACAATGACTTCACTCGCTTTGCGCCCTATCTCACCCAAGCCTTCGATTACCAAAAGCAATTGGCCGAAGCCATCGGCTATGTTGATCATCCTTACGACGCTTTGTTGTTGCGCTACGAGCCAGAAATGAATGTTGAGCGGCTGCGGCATTTGTTCGATATTATGAAAGGGACGCTGTTGCCGTTGCTACAAAACATTGTGGCAAAAGGCGATGTCGTGCGCAGCGACTTTTTGTATGGCGATTTTGACGAGGCCAAGCAACGCGAATTTGCGCTGGGCGTGGCCCAACAATTCGGCTACGACCTCAATCGCGGGCGGCTCGATGTGTCGGCGCACCCGTTCGAGGTGTCATTTACCCGCAACGATGTGCGCATCACCACTCGCTACCAGCGCAATTATTTGCCCGGCGCATTGTTTGGCGTGCTGCACGAGGCCGGCCACGCGCTGTATGAACAAGGCGCGAGCATAGAATTGACGCGCACGGCGCTCACCACCGACTTTTTGGGCAATTACGCGGTGGCGGGCGTTAGTTTTGGGGCGCACGAATCGCAATCACGGCTGTGGGAAAACCAAGTTGGGCGCAGCCGCGCCTTTTGGCAATTGCACTTCCCGCGCTTGCAAAGCCATTTCGCCAGTCAATTGGCGGGCGTAGATGCCGAATCGTTTTACCGCGCTGTTAATCGCGTGCGCCCCAGTTTTATTCGCGTCGAGGCCGACGAAATGACCTATAACTTTCACATTATGTTGCGGGTCGAGATCGAAATTGGGCTACTTGATGGCAGCATCAAAGTGAGCGATTTGCCCGAATTGTGGCGAGCCAAAATGCAGGAATATCTAGGCGTGACCCCGCCCACCGACACCTTGGGCGTGCTGCAAGATATTCACTGGGCGATGGCGAGTATCGGCTCATTTTGCACGTATACGGTGGGCAATGTGATGTCGGGCCAATGGATGGCCGCCGCTCGCCGCGAGGTGGATGGCCTCGACACGGCGCTGGCAAATGGGCATTACGCGCCGCTACTCGGCTGGCTGACCGACAACATCTACCGCCACGCCCGCGCCTTCTCGCCAAACGAACTGCTCATCCGCGCCACCGGCGAACCTCTCAACCCCGATGCATATTTGGGTTATTTGGTCGAGAAATATACTGATATTTACAAGTAACGAGTAATGAGTAATGAGTAACGAGTGATAATTACTTGTTACTCGTTACTCGTTACTCGTTACTCATTACTCATT
>JAHBAL020000106.1 GCA_018500105.2 Anaerolineae bacterium | reverse complement strand
TTGTTTTTTTTCAAGCAGAAGACATCATACGATGTAGGAGTCCGTCTCGTGGGCTCGGAGATGTGTATAAGAGACAGGCCAAAGGGATTCGATGTCTTTTAGCCCCAACTCATAGCGTTGTTGGTTCAATTTATCGAGCGTGTTGTAAACAACGGCTTCCAAATCGGCCACAAACTGGTCGCCAAACAAACGTCGCAACACATCGGCCCCATATGCGCCGACCTTAGGCAATGACTTTGTGAGTGAGTTTTTACCGTCGCTAGGGTTGCCCATCACGAGCAGCAGCGCCAACGCCACCAAGAAATAGCGAAAAACCCGTTTTGATGTGTTTGTTGTTTTCACGATGTGATCGGCGTGATTATAAAATACCAATCTTAAACATGTGAAAATATATTATGAGTGCAATTGTTTTTGCTTGATAAGATCGTTAAGAAAATGAGAGGCCGATTTCACTATCCTGTCCCAAGCGTAGCTTGGGACAGGATAGTGAAATCGGCGAAAACTTATTCGCACATTTAAGATGGTGTTAAGTTAAGGCACTGCTCCCAATCATCTGCCGCGCTGCCTGCACCGAAGGCGCTTGACCGTGACAATAGAGCGCGATGGCGAGCAGGCCGACCAACACATCTTCGCCGCCATCGGCAACGCGAGCGGGTAAATTGAGTTTTTGGCAAATGAGGCGGCGCAGCAAAGCCGACTGCATCGCCAAGCCGCCCGAAAAGGCGATGCGCTGCCAGTCGCGCTGGGGCGACAGTTTGGCAGCAAAGGCAGCGTAATTTTGCGCCATATGGGCAAAGGCTGCGTGGAAAAGATGCCCAACGCTCAAATTATCCTCGCGGATATTGGTGATAGCCCCGTGTGTGCCGGTTGCTCCAGCAAAAAACGACAAATCAACTGCAAGATCGGTGTGTTCGACCGCCTCGGCCAGCCGCAGGGCGTTTTCCCATGCATGGGGCAAGGTCTGTCCCTCGGCGTGGGCCAATTCACCCAACAAGCGCATGAGCGCATTCAACGAGCGCCCGGCGGGAATGTGGATATTGGTGATGAGATGTCCGCCATCGTAGTATGGGCGGGTTTGAAAATCGCCATACACCCGCGATTGGCTCAACACGCTAACCTGCGAGCCGGTGCTGATATTGACCGACAACTCGTCTGGTTGCAAATTTGCGCCGAGCAGGGCGCATTGTTGGTCGGAAATGGGCGGATAGCACGCGATATCTTGGCGTTGTTGGAGGGCGAGGTGCTGTGCGGTGATTTGCCCGATCGCTTGTTGGCGGGTGGCGATGGGCGGTAAAACCAAGTGCGCCAACCCCAATTTTGCCAGCACGGCGTGATGCCAATCGCCCGTTTCTAAATTGAGCAACGACGCGGCGGCGGCGTGGGTGAGATCGGTGGCGGGCGGTGTGCCGCTCAGTTGCCACATCACCCAGTCGGGCAGGGCGCAAAAGTGCGCCCCGTGCGGCAAGCGCCCATGCTGCGCCAACCAATATAGCACGCTAATGGGGCGGCTGGCCCATAAGTCATTGCCCAATTCGCGGCGCTCTTGCGGGCTGAGTTGGGCCAGCATGGCCGAAAATGCGTCGCTGTTTTGCTCAGGCGTCAGGGCGCGTTGGTCTTGCCAAGTGAAGGCATTGCTGAGTGGTGCGCCGTTGGCGTCGGTGAGCACGAAGCCGTGCATTTGGCTGCACATGATCAAACCGGCGCAGTCGGGCGCGTGTTGCAGCAATTCGCCCAGCGCGGCTTGGGTTTCGCGCAATATTTGAGCGGGGTCAACCTCGAAATGGCGCAAAGGCAGGCCCGCGATGGGGTCGGGGAAGGGGCGGCGCACCATTGGCCCCAGCCGCCGTTGCGCCAAATCGAGCACCCCCGCCTTAATCGAGGTGCTGCCGAGATCTATGCCGAGAAATTGCATCTGTAATTTGTAGTTGAGAGTTGAGAGTTGAGAGTTGAGAGTTGATAGTGATAGTGGATAGTGATAGTTGATGGTAAAACAATGTTATTCTCAACTCTCAACTCTCA
The DNA here is from genome assembly GCA_018500105.2 of Anaerolineae bacterium. Classification (GTDB taxonomy): domain Bacteria; phylum Chloroflexota; class Anaerolineae; order J036; family Brachytrichaceae; genus AQU-03. The sequence goes on along the minus strand of JAHBAL020000106.1, from coordinate 6,860 downwards.
ACCCTCAACCCTCAACCCTCAACTCTCAACCCTCAACTCTCAACTATCAACTATCACTATCCACTATCCACTATCCACTCTTCTGTCCTAAATGCTTGAGTGAACGCAAATGACCAATCAGGGCGCTGCGGTAGGATGGGTAGGAGTGGTATTTGACGCCGTATTCGGCGCAGACTTGTTGCACAATTGGCGCGAGCTTGGGGTAATGCACATGGCAGATGTGCGGGAAAAGGTGATGCTCAATTTGGAAATTGAGGCCGCCCGCATACCAATTCAACAGGCGATTTTTGGGCGCGAAGTTGACGGTGGTTTCGACTTGGTGAATGGCCCATTCGTTTTCGATGTGTAACGGATCGCCGGTGGGTTCGGGGAAAGTGGCGGGTAACATCACGTGTGCCAATTGGAAGATGGCGGCCAGTGTCACGCCGACGGTCATGAGCACCAACATCATGCCCAAAATGGTTTGCCACCACGTGTAAACAAACATGGGGATGACCAGCAGCACCGCCACAAAAAACAATTTGCCGCCCCAAAATGAAATTTTGTCTTTGAGGTTCATTTTGGGATAGCTGTGATGATCGTCGGATTTGCCGGTGAAATAAACGCGGAAGTCGCGGATGAAGAAGCTGAACGCGGTCAGACTATACACAAATGGCACATACAAATGTTGGAAGCGGAACATGGGTCGCCAAGGCTCGTGTGGGGTCATACGCAGTAAGCCGTTGGTCTCTAGGTCTTCATCCAGCCCCGAAATATTGGTGTAGGTATGATGCCAGACGTTGTGTTTTTGCCGCCACACAAAACTGCTGCTGCCTAGCATTTCCATCGTCAGCCCAAACAATTTGTTGATGAATGGGTGGCTGGAATAGCCGCCATGAATGGCATCGTGCATGATGCAAAAGCCGACGCCAGCGTAGGCCCAGCCCAGCACGATGCACAGCACGACATTGGCCCACATCGGCAAACCGCCCAAAATGATGATAAGGTAAGTGCTGAGCCACCATAGCAAAATGAGGCCGGTTTTGACATACATGGCGGGCACATCGCGGGGCGATAGTTTGTGCTGCTTTAGATAGTCGTCAATGCGTTGGTTGAGCGTTTTGCGAAATCCGAGTTGTTGCGAAAAGGGCAGCGCCTTAACGGGGGTTTGTTTTAGAACTGACAAGATGTTTTTCGGCCTTTTGATTTAATTTTCAGGTGTAGGCGCACAGCATCGTGTGTCTACATCTGAAATCATACCAGCTTAATCTGTGAATGGGTGTTTTTTTGAGGTGAATGTGACCCTCGCGCTGTCGAAAGTTTACGTCTAAATTACATTTATTTGAAGACGTGATTACATTCTTCTTTACAATATAGTCTATGCCCGACACAAACCTCTTAGATATTTCACCGCACTCGTCGCCCAAACTCACCCGCCGCGATTTTGTCAAAATTGGGTTGGCGGCAACAGCGCTGGCGGGATGCAGCCGACTGCGCGGTAGCACACGCATTGTGCAAGGCGCCGAGCCAACTGCACCGGTGGTCAATGTGCCGGCGGTTTATAGTGGCTCACCCGAATCAAGTGCGAAGCTTGACAAAGCCATGCCGGTTGATGCGACAGCATGGCTGGCGCTCAACCGGCTGACCTTTGGCCCGCGTCTTGGCGATGCGGCGCGAGTGCAGACGATGGGCGTGGATGCGTTTATTGATGAGCAGTTGGGGCTGCCATTCAGCGCCGATAGCGCGAACACGGCCCTCAATGAGCGACTCGCTAAGCTCGACGTGCTGAACGCAAGCCCCGCCGACATTCGCGCCAAATACGACATGAAGCGCGGCGAGGTTTTTCAGCAAATGCAAACGGCGGCGATCGTGCGGGCGGTGTATAGCCAGCATCAACTCTATGAGCTGATTGTAGATTTTTGGACGAATCATTTCAATATTTACATCGCCAAAGGCAATGGGTTTGTGTTGAAGCCGACGGATGACCGCGAGGTGATTCGCAAATATGCGTTGGGTAAATTTCGCGATCTGCTCGGCGCGAGCGCCCATAGCCCCGCCATGTTGTTTTATCTCGACAATCAGGCCAACCGCAAAGGCAAACCCGACGAAAATTATGCGCGTGAGCTGCTCGAATTGCATACCTTAGGCGTAGACGGCGGTTATACCGAAAAAGATGTGATAGAACTGGCGCGGGCCTTAACTGGCTGGTCCATTAGCGGGATTGATTCGGACCAGCCCGGCGAGTTTCAATTTCGCCCAACGCAGCACGATGACGGCGAGAAAACCGTGATGGGGCTGAAACTGCCCGCTAAGGGCGGCCTCAAGGATGTTGAGACGGTGCTAGATATGTTGGCCGAGCATCCGAATACGGTGAAATTTGTGTGCAACAAAATTGCGCGGCGTTTTATCAGCGATACGCCGCCGGCCAGCGCGGTGCAAAAAGGCGTGGCGGCGTGGAATGCCAGCAAAGGCGACCTAAAAGCCGTGTTTGGCGCGATCTTGCACAGCGACGAATTTAAACAATCGGCTGGGCAAAAACTGAAGCGTCCGTTTGAATTTGTGGCGGGCGCGTGCCGTGCGTTGGATGTAGATGTGACGGTGGGGCGGCAAATGCTGGAGTATTTTCGCCAAATGGGTCAGCCGTTGTTCTTTTGGACGCCGCCGAACGGTTATCCCGATGTGAAAGGCGCATGGTTCGAGTCATCGTCGTTGTTGGCACGCTGGAATTTTGGCTTGCAGTTGGCGGGCGGCACCCTGACCGGCAACACGTTTCGCGCCGCCAAGTGGCTCGGCGCGGGCAAGTCGCCCGATCAATTGCTAGATGAGGTGGCGCTGCGTTTGCTCGGCAGCCCCTTGCCCGCTGCCACCAAGGCCACACTTAACCCTTTCGCCAACGATAAGCAACTCAATATTTTGGTCGCGCTCCTACTCGCCAGCCCACTTTATCAGGCGCGAGGCTGATGGAAGAGGCAAGAATCAAGAACCAAGAATCAAGAGCCAAGAACCAAGGGCCAAGCGATGATTTTTGCCGGAAAGTTTGTTGCTCACAAGTGTGAATTAATGCTCACGGCTCATGGCTCATGGCTCAATTTAAACCTATGCTCAAAATAAATTTACCCTCATGGATGCCGAGATTGGCATTTGCACCGCAAGGACAGGCCCCGCGTGGGGATGTGTTGGTGTGTGTGTTTCAGCGTGGCGCGATGGATGGGCTGAATGCGCTGGTTCCGGTTGGCGATAGCAATTATTATCGTAATCGGCCCAAACTCGCTATTGCCCAACCCAAGACCAGCGACGCCAAAAGCGCGATTGCGCTCGATTCGTTTTTTGGTCTACACCCAGCATTGAAGGGGTTGAAGACCGTTTGGGAGGCGGGGCAACTCGCGCCTGTTCACGCCTGTGGCTCGCCTGACCCGACGCGCAGCCATTTTGACGCCATGCAATACATGGAGGCGGGCGCGCCGGGCAACAAAACGCTCGGCACGGGCTGGCTAGGGCGGCATCTCATGACCTTGAACACAGGCAATACTTCGCCGTTGCGGGCGGTTGGCATGGGCACAATGTTGCCCGCCTCGTTACGCGGTTCAACCAGCGCCACCGTGATGAAGTCAATTGTTGATTTTCACCTCAAGGGAAACGCGGCGCAGGCGGCAGTGGCGCAGCAAACCTTGATGGCGCTGTATGCCGCGCCCGAAAATGGCGAGGCCTTGCTTAAGCAATCGGCGACCGAAATTGAGGCTACGATTAAGTTGTTGAGCAAGGTCAATGTATCGAGTTACAGCCCTGCCAATGGCGCAAAATACCCCAGCGGTGATTTTGGCACGGGCATGATGCAAATTGCGCAACTCATCAAGGCCGAGGTTGGGCTAGAGGTGGCCTGCATTGACAGCGGCGGGTGGGATACGCACATCAATCAGGGCGGGGCCGAGGGGCAAATGGCGCGGTTGCTCACCGAGCTTGGCGATGCGTTGGGCGCATTTCATACCGACATGGGCGATAAGATGAAGCGGGTGCTGGTGGTGACGATGAGCGAATTTGGGCGGCGGGTCGAGGAGAATGGCAGCAACGGAACCGATCAAGGACACGCCAACGCCATGTTTTTGCTGGGCGGCGGGGTGGTGGGTGGCAAGGTGCATGGCACATGGCCGGGCCTCGGCAAAGAAAACCTCGATAATGGCGATTTAGCGCTTACCACCGACTACCGCGATGTGCTGAGTGAAATTATCAGCAAGCGCCTCGGCAACGCCAAGCTCGCTGACATTTTTCCAAATTACACTGCCAAGTTTCGGGGTGTTGTGAATAAAGGTTAGGGATTAGGGATTAGAAGTTTTGTGGCTTGTGTTCCCAATTTTCAATTTTACATTCTAAATTTTCAATTTCGCGTTACGCGCGAATGAGCGTGATGTGCCGCCCGGCGGGGCTGGTGACGATCTCGGCGCTGGTGCGGTCTTCGATATCGGGCAGACCAGCGCGTTGGTCGAAGATGACGAGCCAGCCGGTGTCTAGCCCCAAACCCGTCAGGTATTGGTCGAGCTGCGCCAGCCCTTGCGCGGGGGGGTCTTTGCGCCCTTGCCGCCATACTTTTAGCTCCATCGCAAGGCGTTGCACCTTGGGCGGCACGCCAAAGCGCACCAGCACGTCCATTCGCCGCGAGCCAATCGCATATTCGCGGTCAATATAGCCGCCGCCATTGACCACCCGCTGTAAAAACGCCAAAAACACCACCTGTGCCGCCACCTCAGAATAAGGCGAGGTGCGCAAGAGCGGCTGCCCGTGCTGCCGCCAGAAGTCAAGAAAAACCTCCAATAGTTCAACTTCATCAATACGCCCATCAGGGGTCAACCAAGTCGGTTGAATATGCGGTGGGATCGAATATTGAGCCGTTTGGCTGAGTTCACGCGGAATGACTTCTTTATAGATCGGGTTGGCAATCGCCAAGCCGCCACCTTGGGTGCGGCGAATAAGGCCGAGATCGAGCACATATTGGGTGTCGTCATTGTTGAGTTGGTCCAATTCTTCGCTGGCGACAATCGGCTCGATGACGCGGCGCACACGCGGTTCGGTCAATTTGTCGGCTAACTGGTCAAGGTGGGTATCGCGGCGCAAGATGAGGCGCTCTTTGGCCTCGTCAATCATCGGCGCGGTAATGGTGATGCTGCGGTTGCGGTTCTCGCGCATCTCGCGCGTGACTTCGTTGGCAATCGCGTTGACCAGCCAAGGCTGGCCTTGCGAATAATGCCAAACTTGGTGCATAGCATCAGGGTTGAAGGGTTGCCCAGTCGCATCGGTGTGCTGTTGGAGCAGCATATTGACATCGTTTTCGGTAAAGTCACCTAATCTGAGCGATTTGGTTTTAATGTTGAAGGCGCTGCCGCCAGTGATGACGGTTTTTTCGCTGGACGAGTGAATGCGGTAGTCGCGCACGTCGCGCACACCGCACAAGATGATCGTTTGTGGAAAATAGCGTGGGCGATTGGCATAGCCCTCACGCAGTTGGCGCAAGACCGAAATGAGCGTATCGCCGACCAACGCATCAACCTCATCCAACATCAAGATGGTGGCTTTGGGGCTGCTTTGACACCAGCGAAACAAAAACTGATTCAACATGCTGTTGGGGCTGGTATTTTTGATGATATCTTGTGCTAATGTAGCCGCTTGTGTATCGCCCAGCCAGCGCTCGGCGTGGCTGGCAATGGACTCGACAACCGCAGGCAGTGCCTCATCCACCTTTTCGCGGGCGGCTTGTGCGCGTTCAAGGTTGGCATAAAGCGCCCGAAACTCGCCTTCGACGTTGAGTTGGTGCATGAGCGCCAGCAGCGCTGTCGTTTTGCCGGTTTGGCGCGGGGCATGCAGCACAAAATAGCGCTGGTCACGAATGAGGTTCATGATTTCATCCATGTCGAAGCGGGCGGTTGGTGGCAGCATGTAATTTAGATCAGCGCGGCATGGGCCGGCGGTGTTAAATGATTTCTCGCGGGGGAGCGTGGGCATGGGCGTATTTTAGTGGGAAATTTAGAATGGAAAATCAAAAATGGAAAATTGGGTCTTGACTTCCAATTTTCCATTTTAAATTTTAAATTTCAAACCCCACCGTCGTGCCAATATCAACTTGGCTGTGGGCGTAGATGCGACCGCCGTGCGCCTCGACGAGTTGTTTGGCGATGGCGAGGCCGAGGCCGCTGCCCATCGAATCACGCGATTTGGTGAAGCGGTCGAAGACGTGCGCCAGTAATTCGGGCGCAATGCCGCGCCCGGTGTCTTGCACGCGAATGTGCACACTTTGGGCGGCATTGTCGGCGGCAGGCAACTCGACATGGATGGCGACCTTGCCGCCGTTGGGCGTGTAGCGTAGCGCATTGCTGACCAAATTGGTAATCACCTCGCGGATGCGCACCGGATCCACATTGACGACATACGGCGACCCCGTCTCGTGGCTGCGATCGGGGCTGGGCTGTGTGATTTGGGCGAGTTGAATGCCCAAACGCTGGGCTTGTGGCTGAAACGAGGCGGCAGCGTCGGCGGCTAGCTCGGCCAAATCGGTTGGCTCGCGCTGCAAAACCAAACTGCCCGCCTCGGTCATCGCCAATGTGCGCAGGTCTTCGATCAGCCGCGACATGACCTTGGTTTCATCGAGGATGGATTGCAGATGAGCATCGTCACGCGGGTAAATGCCGTCAATTAAGCCCTCGACATTGCCCTGAATGACCGCCAGCGGGGTGCGCAATTCGTGGCTGATATCGGCCAACATGGCGCGGCGCTGTTCGGTGTTAGATTGCAAATGGGTGGTCATGGCATTAAACGCACGGCCCAATTCGCGCACCTCACGCGGGCCACGCAAATTCACCCGCACGCCATAGTCGCCATCTTGCACCCGCTGTGCC